>NZ_DCRI01000036.1:0-23857 GCF_002324975.1 Acinetobacter sp. UBA1496
TTTCATCGAACTCAGGTTAGTTTGTACTTAAATTTTAGACATAAAAAAACCGCCTAATGCGGTATCCATATAATTAATCATTTTTATAGATGGTCGGAGCAGTAGGATTCGAACCTACGACCCCCTGGTCCCAAACCAGGTGCACTACCAGGCTGTGCTATGCTCCGATGTTCAACTCAAAAAAGTTGGGGTGAATGATGGGATTCGAACCCACGACAACCGGAATCACAATCCGGGGCTCTACCAACTGAGCTACATCCACCATCACGGTGTCTTCATTATTTAGACATAAAAAAACCGCTTGACGCGGTATCATTAACCCTAACCACCATGAAGAAGATGGTCGGAGCAGTAGGATTCGAACCTACGACCCCCTGGTCCCAAACCAGGTGCACTACCAGGCTGTGCTATGCTCCGATATTCAACTCAAAAGAGTTGGGGTGAATGATGGGATTCGAACCCACGACAACCGGAATCACAATCCGGGGCTCTACCAACTGAGCTACATCCACCATTGCCTTGGTTCTTAAATATCAAGCCACCAAAAATGGCGCGCCTGACAGGATTCGAACCTGTGACCATCCGCTTAGAAGGCGGATGCTCTATCCAACTGAGCTACAAGCGCTTTACTGATGATTTTCACCATCTGCCTTGAAGAATTGGTCGGAGCAGTAGGATTCGAACCTACGACCCCCTGGTCCCAAACCAGGTGCACTACCAGGCTGTGCTATGCTCCGATTCATCTCAGCTTTCGTATCAAGCTTATCGCTTGGTACGGTGTGCATTCTAGGCGTGACGCCATAAGACGTCAACACCTATATTTAAAAAAAATCAAAAAAACACTTCAAGCGTTTATTTATCAAGCATTTCAGACATTTTTTATACAAAATTCTAGCGTTTCAAGCTGGCACTAAAATCCAGCATACGATCCAGAGGCAGTTTGGCTCGCTGAGCTAATGCGGGTTCAACATGAATCTCCTGATCACGATGTTGTAGAACATGCAAGATTCCATCTAGCTCGTTCATGGCCATCCAAGGACAGTGTGCACATGAACGACAGGTTGCTCCTTCTCCAGCGGTTGGAGCTTCAATCAGAATCTTATCTGGCACAGCCTGCTGCATTTTATAGAAAATACCGCGATCTGTTGCCACGATCAAACGCTGATTTGGCAAGGTTTGAGCTGCCTTGATTAACTGAGAAGTACTTCCGACTGCATCAGCAATTTCTACCACAGACATCGGTGATTCTGGATGGACCAGCACTGCCGCATCTGGATATAAGGCTTTCATATTAGCAATTCCGCGCGAACGGAATTCTTCGTGGACGATACACGCGCCATCCCACAGTAACATGTCAGCGCCAGTTTTATTCTGGATATAGCGCCCCAAATGCTGATCCGGTGCCCAGATAATTTTCTTGCCCAAACTATCGAGGTGTTCAATAATCTCCACTGCACAACTTGAAGTCACGACCCAGTCAGCGCGGGCTTTAACCGCAGCCGAAGTATTGGCATACACCACTACAGTATGATCAGGATGTGCATCACAGAATTTGGTAAATTCCTCTACTGGACAGCCCAAATCTAGTGAACAGGTCGCTTCAAGAGTTGGCATCAGGACAGTTTTTTCTGGTGAAAGTATTTTTGAAGTTTCACCCATGAACTTAACCCCAGCTACCACTAAGGTCGACGCAGGATGGTCACGTCCAAAACGCGCCATTTCCAATGAATCGGACACACAGCCACCAGTCAATTCTGCCAGTTCCTGTACTTCAGGATCACAATAATAGTGTGCAACTAGCACTGCATTCTGCTTTTCTAGTTCAGCTTGAATCTGTGTAAATTTTTCCTGTTTGGCCTGTGCACTGATCTGATGCTCTTTGGGTTCTCCTAAACGTTCTAAATGCGCCTGCACAATCGATTTGGCTTCATTGGCTATTAATTTGGTCGCATCATTCATAACAACTCTTACTCTACCCTCATAGTTCATTATTCAATGAACCTTTCACTCTACATCCCGGTCATCTCTGGCGAAATGCTTTTTTTGACCAGTCATTAAAAATCATAAGATATAAAAAAAGCCCCACAACGGAGGCTTTAGAAACAATCTGAATTATGAACGATAATCAGCATTGATTTTCACATAATCATAGGACAGGTCACAGGTATAGACCGTATCCTTTGCTTCACCACGTCCAAGATCAACACGAATCGTCATTTCAGCTTGTGCCATCACACGTGCACCTGCTTCTTCAGTATAGTCTGCTGCTGCACCACCATCCTTGCAGATTTGTACATCATCTAACCAAACCTGAATTTTTGCAACGTCTAAATTCGCCACACCTGCATAACCGATTGCAGCCAAAATACGTCCCCAGTTTGGATCAGAAGCAAAGATCGCAGTTTTCACCAATGGAGAATGCGCGATACTATAGGCCACGTCACAGCATTCCTGAGTATTGGCACCGCCTTCTACGGCCACAGTAATAAATTTGGTTGCGCCTTCACCATCACGCACAATCAGTTGTGCAAGACGCTTCATGGTACGCATCAATACTTCAAGTACAGCAGCATAACGCGGATCTTCAACTGATGAAATTTCTGTTCCACCGGCCTGACCTGTGGCAATAAAAATACAAGAGTCATTGGTAGAGGTATCACCATCAATGGTAATGCGGTTGAATGACTGATTCACTGTCTCAGATAAAAGCTGTTGAACCAGTTCACGGCTGATTGGTACATCAGTCGCCACATAACTCAACATAGTCGCCATATTTGGGCGAATCATGCCGGCACCTTTGGAAATCCCGGTCATGGTATAGGTAACACCATTTAGCTCGAACTGTTCAGATGCACCTTTCGGCATAGTATCTGTGGTCATAATACCCGTTGCAGCATCGATCCAGGCATCATCACGCAATGAGTCTAATGCAGGCTGCAAGCCACTGAGCAGACGCTCCATTGGTAATTGTTCACCAATTACCCCTGTTGAAAATGGCAATACTTCTTCAGCTTTCACGCCTGCAAGTTCAGCCAGTTTGGCACAAGTGGCTTCAGCATTCGCCATACCTGTAGCACCTGTACCCGCATTGGCATTTCCGGTATTTATCACTAAATAACGTGGATTACCTACCGCCAGATGTGCTTTAGAAACATGTACAGGGGCAGCACAAAAAGCATTCTGGGTAAATACGCCTGCAACATTGGAGCCTTCAGCCAGTTCAAATATCACCAGGTCACGTCGGTTCTGATAGCGCACATACGCTTCTGCCGAACCAATTCTCACCCCTTTTACCACATGCATCTGTGGCATAGATACGTCACCAACTGCCATTTTTAAATGTCCAATATTGAAGTTTCAGAAAAATACAGCTTAGTTGATCTTCATTAAAAAATCGAGCCAAAGCCAGATGAACACTCACTTTTCTTATGGTTTTTCACAATAAAAAACCAGTCATAGTGACTGGTTTTATTAAACTAGATCAAACTTAGTTTTTAGCCAACTGGGTTGATTCATTCAATAAAGCCTGTTTCGCCTGTTGCTGACTTGCCACAGAAAGCGCAGGGTTAGAAGCAACAATACGGTCAGCATTGGCTGCATTGGCTGCTGCAATCGCTGCAGTCTGCAAAACGATTGGACGGTTTGAATTATTAAAGGTATAGCGAATGCCAGTACGCGGACTTGCAATGGTTACCTGACCATCTGCACCCGTCTGAACCTGAGCCGTAGTTGGACCAATGGCCTGCTGAACTTTAGCAGGTGTCGTTGTTGCTGTTTCTGCAAAACTTAAAGCCGGGATTGCCAAAGCAGCAACCATCATCGTTTTTAATACTTTTGTCATTGTTTCTTCCACTTTGCGGTGTTCAATCTGCCATTAAATACCATTTAATCCCGCACAGTGCAAACTGTATTCACTAGCTGAAAAGTCCATATACATAAAAAGATCAGGACTAAATAGCCCTGATCTTTTTATAGTTTAGAAACTTAGCAGAAATTAGATCTTGCCATGACACTGTTTGTATTTTAGACCTGAACCACATGGACAAGGTGCATTACGGCTTGCCGGTGCTTCAAAGACTGGTGCAACAGGATTAGTCTGCGCACTTTGTTCAGTGGTGATTTCATCTTCTTCAGCCAGTAATCCATCAAATTCCTGATGAGATAACTGCAAACGCATCGCTTCAGCCTGTGCCTGCTGCTGTGCTTCCATTTCAGCCAGTTCTTCAGGTGTTGGCACATGGATGCGTGACAGATCAGTAATGACGTCAGATTTAATCACCCCCAGCATGTTTACAAACAGGTTGTAGGCTTCTTTTTTGTATTCCTGCTCTGGGTTTTTCTGTGCATAACCGCGTAAATGAATTCCTTGACGCAGGTAATCCATCGCAGCCAGATGCTCTTTCCAGTGACGGTCCAGAGAGTTCAACATGAAATGACGTTCGAGTGATGCTGCAGATTCAGCGCCCATTTGCTCACGACGTGAACGGTAACGATTTACCACTTCTTCAGTAATTCGTTCAACCAGTGCTTCTTCATCTAAACGACGATCCTGCTCTAACCATTGTGCAACTGGCAGATCAATCGATAAGTCTTCACGTAGTGCAAGTTCCAGACCTTCAATATCCCATTGATCATGAATTGATTCAGGCGGAATATAGTTGGCGATCATGCCCTGCATCACTTCACGGATCATCTCTTCGATATAATCCTGCAATGAGCTTTCAGCCAGAATCTCATCACGCTGACTATAGATGATTTTACGCTGTTCGTTATTCACGTCATCGTATTTCAACAGGTTCTTGCGAATGTCGAAGTTACGTGCTTCTACTTTGCGTTGTGCATTTTCGATTGAGCGTGATACCATTTTGTGTTCAATCGCTTCATCTTCTTTTAAGCCCATCGCACGCATCATGGCAACCACACGATCACCCGCAAAGATACGCATCAAGTCATCTTCAAGAGACAGGTAGAAACGCGATACACCGGGGTCACCCTGACGGCCCGCACGACCACGCAACTGGTTATCGATACGGCGAGATTCATGACGCTCAGAACCGATAATATGCAAACCACCAGAAGCGAGAACTGCTTCATGATTCGCCTCCCATTCTGCTTTCAGACGTGCTTCATCTTCAGGGGTTGGGTTTTCAATTTTGGCCAGTAGCGCTTTCCAATTACCACCCAGCAAAATATCGGTACCACGACCTGCCATGTTGGTCGCAATGGTTACGGCACGTGGTGCACCTGCTTGGGCAATAATATCCGCTTCACGTTCATGCTGTTTGGCATTCAGGACTTCATGTTCAATACCAGCTTCTTTAAGCTTGTCAGAAAGAATTTCCGACGCTTCAATAGTGGCCGTACCAATCAGGATTGGCGCAACACCAGCTTCGTGAACACGTTGAATTTCCTGAATAATCGCGTTGTACTTACCTTCACGATTCAGGTAGATCAAATCGTTCTGGTCATTACGGATCATTGGACGATGAGTTGGAATAATTACCACATCCAGACCGTAAATTTCTTTCATTTCCGCAGCTTCAGTATCTGCTGTACCGGTCATACCGGATAATTTTTTATACAGACGGAAATAGTTCTGGAATGTGGTGGTTGCAAGGGTTTGGTTTTCCGGCTGGATTTCCAGACCTTCTTTTGCTTCAACCGCTTGGTGCAGACCTTCAGACCAGCGACGGCCTGGCATGGTACGACCGGTATTTTCATCAACAATGATCACTTCACCTTCATGGATGATGTAATGCACGTTACGTTGATATAAATAGTGCGCACGAATCGCAGCAGTCACATGATGCAGCAAATTCAGATTAGAAGCTGAATACAGGCTCTCTCCTTCAGCCAATAAACCCATTGCAATCAATTCACTTTCAATGGTTTCAAAACCGGTTTCTGTAATTTCAACAGAGCGCTGTTTTTCATCAATCCAGAAATGACCGCCATCCGGGACTTTTTCTTCTTTTTGCGCTTTTAATTTTGGTGGAATGTTGTTGATTGCTGCATAAAGCTGGGAAGAGTCTTCACTTTGGCCAGAGATAATCAGTGGTGTACGTGCTTCATCAATCAGGATCGAATCAACCTCATCGATAATGGCATAGGTCAGACCACGCTGTTTTTTCTCAGCCAGCGAGAACACCATATTGTCACGAAGATAATCGAAACCGAATTCGTTATTGGTACCGTAAGTGATATCTGCTTTATAGGCTTCAGATTTTTCTATGGGATTCTGCATGGAATAGATAATCCCAATGCTTAAACCCAAGAATTCGAACAATGGACGGTTTAACTCGGCATCACGTTGTGCCAAATAGTCGTTCACCGTGATGACATGGACACCCTGCCCGCTCAATGCATTGAGGTAACAGGCCAATGTCCCCATCAAGGTTTTACCTTCACCGGTACGCATCTCAGCAATCTTGCCTTCATGCAGGGTAATACCACCAATCAACTGTACGTCATAGTGACGCATTCCCATGACACGTTTTGCAGCTTCACGACAGACTGCGAATGCTTCAGGAAGTAACTTATCTAGGCTTTCACCCTTATTATATCGTTGTTTGAATTCTTCAGTTTTTGCAGATAAGTCTGCATCGCTTAGGGCTGATATCGTCGGCTCGAGCGCATTAATCTTGTCTACGATTTTACGCATGCGTTTGAGTTCGCGCTCATTTTTGGTACCGAAGATTCCTCCGATCAGACTTGCCAACATGAATAGACTCTCTAAATCTTGCTTGTCAAATAAATATGTTCTTAGTCGTTATTATGGTGCTAGAAATTTGAACTACAAGGGTTTTGCCAGAAAACCAATGAAAAAAAACTCATCCTTCGTTCTAGCCCTGAGACCTAAGGCAAAGTAATGTAGCAAATTTTACCCATGCAACATAGTTAATTAGACGACTGATTTGTCTGATTCTGAATTAACAGCCTATTTCTTTATTTGGTTTATTCATAAGAAATTCTAAAAACACTATTTTTAATCATAAAAAAATTGGTTCATATTTATTCTCATCGACACATTACAAGATCAATTGAGGCAAGAAAATGAGTTTACGTTTAGGCGATACCGCACCGAATTTTGAACAGCAATCTAGCGAAGGCTTAATTAACTTTTATGACTTTCTAGGCGATAGCTGGGGCATTCTGTTCTCCCATCCAGCGGACTACACCCCAGTATGCACCACTGAACTGGGCTTTACCGCAAAGCTGAAAGATGAGTTTACAAAACGCGGCGTGAAAGCACTTGCCCTTTCTGTAGATGATGTTGAATCGCATCATGGCTGGATCAAAGACATTAATGAAACTCAAGATACCACCGTTAACTTCCCGATCATTGCAGATCAGGACCGCAAAGTCTCTACACTGTATGATTTCATTCACCCAAATGCCAGCGAAACTTTAACTGTACGCTCTCTGGTAATCACTGATCCAAATAAGAAAGTGCGTCTGATTATTACCTACCCTGCATCAACAGGCCGCAACTTCCATGAAGTACTACGTGTAGTCGACTCTCTACAATTAACTGACAACTATAAAGTCGCAACCCCGGCTAACTGGCAACATGGCGATGATGTGGTGATTGTACCTTCACTGAAAGATGAGGAAGAAATCAAACAACGTTTTCCGAAAGGTTATAAAGCTGTAACTCCATACCTACGTCTGACACCACAGCCTGAGCAAAATTAAAAGGACTCCTTTTTAATTTTGCGCAAGGCAAACGAAGTGCGCAGTATTTGAAACGCTGCCTTAATTTGGCGCAAGACAAGCGAAGCGCGTAGTTCAAGTTAAAACGGAGCACTGCTCCGCCCTGAGGAATATATTCCGCAAGAAGACATGGCTATGCCGTGGGTGCAAGAGGATAAGCTAAATGCTGTTATATCCTTTTTGAATATTAAAAAACCGCAATCAACTCTCCACCATGAAAATACTAGTCGTCATGCATCAACCATCAATTTCATGCTTAGTTTGATACCCACCGACGAGCCGGGTTTTCGAACTTTTCCATCAAGCCTGTCTTCGGACAGGCTTTTTTTGAAAAAGCCGATATGCTGTTGAAGAGAATACTTAAAAAGATGAGTCAGGTTGTAATGAAAAATAATTATGTACTTCTTCTGGTTTCCACACTTGTTTTATCCGGCTGTACTCCAGCGCTGCCTGAACAGGAACGCCCAATGCATTGGAGACAAGAACTGCATGAAGAACATAATTTTTATCAGATTAGCAATGAACTCTACCGAAGTGAACAGCCAAGCCATGAACTGACGCCCTTATTAAAACAATATGCCATTAATGTGGTGATCAACCTGCGTTCACGCGATAAAGATACAGATATTTTGTCAAATGAATACCTCAAGCTTAAGCATATTCCCATTCATACCTAGGCTATGAATCGCGAGGATTTACTGAACGTAATGCAGTTAATCCAGCAGGCACGACAAAATAATAAAAAAATACTTTTACACTGTTATCACGGTTCAGACCGTACCGGTGCCAGTGTGGCCATGTACCGGATTATTTTCCAGAACTGGCGCATTGAAGATGCAGTACAGGAAATGAAGCATGGCGGCTATGGCTTTCATTCCATTTGGCGCAATATTGAAAAATTATTTACCCCTGAAAATGTAAAATGGATTCGCGAGCAACTCGCGAATCCATCTACAGAAACTTCGGTTAAGTAAGAGAGTTAACGCTTATCTAGCGGCACCCAATCATTTACCCAAGCTGATTTCATATTCAGGCTGGCATCAGACGCGATTTTCTTACGCAGTGCGTCTGCTGTTTCACGGTCTTTAGATGGACCGACCATGATACGCATACCTTTAGATGTCTGGCTCTTGGTGACCTTGTAACCTTTGGCTCGCAGTTTGGCCGCAATGGCATCAGCATTGGCTTCATTGGCAGCTAGGGCCACCTGCACCATCCACTGCTTATCGCTTTCACCTTCAAGAAGTTTACGGGCTTTTTCAGCTTCAGCCTTTTTCTTGGCTTCTTCTGCTTTATGCTTCTCTTCAGCTTTGCGCTTCTCTTCTGCCTTACGTTTTTCCTCAGCAGCTTTATGCTCAGCTTCTTTTTTCTTTTCAGCCGCTTTGTGCTCTTCCTCGGCCTTACGTTTTGCTTCAGCTGCCTTATGCGCTTCTTCAGCTTTACGTTTCTCTTCTAGCTTACGTTTTTCCTCTGCAGCCTTCTGCTCTACCTGTTTCTTGGCAGTATCAGCTGAAGTTTGGGCTTTTTGCTGCTCAAGCTTCTGCTGTTCTAACTTTTTTTGTGCAGCAGCCTTGTCTTCAGCCAGACGTTTTTGCTTCGTCTGTTCATCTTCAGCCAGTTCAGGCGGAATATTGTCTGAACTTTGCTGTCCCATACGATGAGCATTCAAAGCGGCATATTCTTCAGCCGCACGACGTGCTGCATCTGCCTCAGCCTGCTGTTGCATGGCTAAAAATTCAGCTGCACGAGCTTCCTGTTCAGCCACTGCTTTTTCGCGGTCACGACGCTGCTGTTCCAGCAGACGTTTTTCTGTTTCCACATCGACTGTTAAAGAACCTAATGAATTGTTGACTGTATCTTTTGATTCTACTTCTGCAGCCAGTGCCGGGTTTTGCTGACGATCCTGATGAATTTCATTTTGGCCTTTCAGGAGTAATGCTGCCAATAAAACACCACCACCTAGTAAAACAACGCCACCCATCCAGCGTTGTTTGTTATTCATTGACATTCTTCCAAATACTCCCATACCGCTTCTAAGGTATGAAATGATCCACATACCAAAATCAGCTGATTATTCTCTGTTTCATCCAGCGCTGATTTAAAAGCTAATTTTACATTGTCAAATTGTTCTATCAATTCACCTTGCAATGCATCAGTCAAGAGTGTGACCTCTGCCGCACGTGGCACAGATAATGGTGCAATTTTCCACAAATGAACAGTGTCTTTCAACAACTTGACGACAGAATTTATATCTTTATCTGCCAGCATGGAAAATACACAAATGACTTCTTTATATTTCTTTTTGTAATTTAAATAATTGCGTAATTGTTTTAACAGGAACTCTACCCCATGCGGGTTATGTCCAGCGTCAAAAATTACGGTCTTATTCTGAATTTCTCGGACTTCAAAACGTCCCGGCAATTTAGCTGCCTGAATTCCTTCCGCAATCGCTGTCTGGTTGACTTCCAGACCACTCAGCAAGATCGCTGCAACCGCTGTCGAAATATTATCCAGAGCCAGTGAACCTGTCGGCAATTTTAAAGTCGTACCTGACGATGCAAATGCCCAGGTTTTGCCATCTTCAAAAGCTTCATAGAAATAATCACGGTTGACTGCATATAACGGCGCATTGCATTCAGCAGCTTTATCCAGAATGGCTTGCGGAATATCTTGCTGACCGCCAAAAATCACGGGAATACTCGGACGGATAATGCCAGCTTTTTCAAAGGCAATTTTTTCGATGGTATCACCAAGCCAGTCAGTATGATCCAGTCCGATATTGGTGATGACCGCAACATCCGGATTAACCACATTGACCACATCCAGACGACCGCCTAGTCCGACTTCCAGCACCCACACATCACACAGTTCATTTTTAAAAATCACAAATGCAGCAAGTGTGGTTGCTTCAAAGAATGACAGGCTTAAATCGCATTCGCGACGTGCCCGATCGACTTCAACAAAAGCATCAATCAGCAACTGGTCTTCGACTTCAACCCCGCGTAATTTCACCCGTTCATTGAAGCGATATACGTGAGGAGACTGATACAGTCCGACCTTAAAACCCTGAGCATTAAGAATGGCAGCCAGAGTCGTGGTCGTTGAACCTTTACCATTGGTTCCGGCAACCGTCAGGACTTTAGCCTCCGGATTGATCACTCCCAGCTTTTCAGCCACAGGAATGACACGTTCCAGACCTAAATCAATTCCCGTAACGTGAACATGGCTCCAATAATCGAGCCATGTATCAAGTGAATCAGTTGCTAATGGTGCTGTATTCAAGGCAGGTTCATCAATTTCGTGATAATACGATAAACTGTATCACGTAATGCATGACGGTGAACAATCTGATCGATTACACCATGATCAAGCAAATATTCAGCGCGCTGGAACGGTTCGTCCAGTTTTTCACGCACGGTCTGCTCGATCACACGTTTACCCGCAAAACCAATCATCGCTTTCGGTTCAGCCAGATGCACATCACCCAGCATGGCTAAAGATGCAGTTACACCGCCGTAGACTGGATGGGTCAATACCACCACATAAGGCAGACCTGCTTCTTTCAAACGCTGAATCGCTGCTGAAGTACGTGCCATTTGCATCAAAGACAGCATGCCTTCCTGCATACGCGCGCCACCAGAAGCTGCAAAACAGATCAAAGGCTGATGTGTTTCAATCGCACGCTCTGCTGCCTGCACAAAACGGTCACCCACTACGGTACCCATAGAGCCGCCCATGAAGTCGAATTCAAATGCGGTTGCAATCATTGGTACACCTTTCAGCAGACCTTGCATCACGATCAGTGCTTCAGTTTCACCTGTTTTCTTTTGTGCTTCCGACATACGCTCTGGATAAGCTTTGCTGTCGACAAATTTCAGTGGATCTTTGGCAGTAAATTCCTGACCCATTTCAGTCTGTACCTGATCAAAGAACCAGTTCAGACGGTCACGTGCTTTCATTTTCAGATGTTCATCGCATTGTGGACAAACATAAGCATTAAATGACATTGCAGTACGTGTCACTAAAGCATGACATTCAGGGCACTCAATCGTTGGCTCTGTGAATGTCGCTTTTAAGGTAGTTTGCTCATCAGGTACATGAATGCCCGGAACAATACGCTCCGTCCATGGGGTCGATGGGCTCAGAATTTTGCCTGATTTCACTTGTTGACTCATACTATAACTCATCGAGCGCTGCTCGAAGCTCCTTGACTTTATTCACCGTCGCAATAACGGCTTGTTCTGGCGCGAGGGTTGCAAACTGTTTTACAAACGCACTTCCCACAATAACTGCATCGGCAGCAACACCCATCGCTTTCGCAGATGCAGCATCACTAATACCAAAACCAACGCCTACAGGAACATCTGTCTCTGCCTTAATTTTCTGAATACGTGCAGCGGCTTCAGATACATCCAATGTCGCAGCACCCGTTACGCCTTTCAGCGACACATAGTAAATAAAGCCACTGGCCTGTTTCACTACATGCTGAATACGCTCATCAGTTGAGGTCGGAGCCAACAGGAAAATCTGATCCATTTCATATTTTTCCAGCACTTGACCCAGATCTTGAGCTTCTTCAGGAGGCAGATCGACCAGAAGCACGCCGTCGACACCGCATTCATAGGCATAAGCCACAAACTTTTCATAGCCAATGACTTCAACCGGATTGAGATAACCCATGAGTACCACTGGTGTTTCGCGGTCTTTCAAGCGAAATTCTTTCACCATGTGCAGTGCATCTAGGGTATTGGTGCCACCGGCCAGCGCGCGTTCAGCGGCCAGAGCAATCACCGGACCATCTGCCATTGGATCTGAAAAAGGAAGACCCAGTTCAATCACGTCGACGCCAGCGTCCACCATCTGGTGCAGCAAAGGTACGGTTACCTCTGGATGCGGGTCACCAGCCATAACATAAGAAACTAAAGCTTTACGCTGTTGAGATTTAAGTTGTCCAAATCGTGTGGCTAAACGTGACATAGGGCTGAGCTTTCCTTAAGGTGTTTCAAACTTGAGACATTGACTATGTAGAAATACAAGACATCGCATTGTAACGCTATTTTTTGTACATTGAACAGTGTGCAACATCGACCTCTAGCATTTCATTTCCTGTGCGAGGATTTCAGAACAACCCGAAGGGATCTATTTACGATTATTTTGATTTTTTTCTCAATGATCAAAGATGCCTAATTTTGGCATTCCCTAAAATGTTGAATATTTAGATAAACTTATTTTTATCATGGAAAAATTAATAAAAATGCAGGTGTTAGCGCATTCATTTAAAGTTTTCTGAAATTGCAAAACCTGTTTTATACTAGCCCCATTCTCTTATTTTTTTATCTCCTATGCAGACTGACTCTGAAGGTACAGTGCAGGCGCGCGCCATTGCACTGTTGCCGCTTATTGTATTTTTAACCATCTTTTTAGGTAGCGGGATCTATCATTCTCTGATCGGAACTGAATTTGCGTTTTATCAGATTAAAGCGCCTGTTGCTGCCCTGCCCGCGATTATCTTGGCTGCATTAGTATATCGTGGCAAACTCAACCAGGGTATTGAAGAATTTCTTAAAGGTGCCAGCCATCCCAACCTGATTCTGATGTTCATGGTGTTTATGCTGGCCGGTGCTTTTGCCAGTGTCAGCAGTGCGATTGGCAGTGTTGATGCCACTGTACAAATGGGCCTGTCTGTTATTCCTCCGAGTTTTGTCTTACCGATGCTTTTTGTGATTTCGGCATTTATTGCGACGGCGATGGGTACCTCAATGGGAACTATTGCCGCCTGTGCACCGATTGCCTTTGGCTTTGCACAAGTAACCGGGATTCCGGTGGTTTATGCGACTGGCGCCGTGGTCGGTGGAGCAATGTTCGGTGATAACCTGTCCATGATTTCAGATACTACCATCGCTGCAACCAGCAGCCAGAAAGTTCAGTTACGTGACAAATTCAGAGTCAATGTCTGGATTGCTGTACCGGCTTCCATCGTTACGATTTTGATCTATATCTTCAATGCTGGCAGTTCTAGTCCAGTAGAATACAAGGACTTTAACTGGATCCTGGTCCTGCCTTATATTGCGGTCTTTTTACTAGCTTTTAGCCGTCTGCATGTTCTGGCTGTTTTAACCATTGGTGTCGTGTTATCGGGTTTATTCGGGCTATTTGCTACGCCAGATTTCAATATCCTCAAGCTGAACACTTCCATTTATGACGGCTTTGTTGGCATGTTTGAAGTGGCATTGTTATCCATGTTTTTAGGTGGCCTGTCTGCGATCATGCAACGTGAAGGTGGTTTACGCTGGCTGATCGAACGCATCTACGCGCTGACTCGCTTATTTAAAGTAGGCCGTCAACGTGCCGGTGAAATCGGGATCAGTTTCTTGGTGGTATTTTCCAACCTGTTTGTGGCAAATAACACTGTCGCGATTATTCTGGCTGGTGATATGGCCCGTGAAGTGGCGAAAGAATACGGGGTTGATCCAAAACGTGCTGCAGCCCTGATGGATATTTTCTCCTGTGTGGTACAAGGTCTGATTCCTTATGGCGCACAATTATTACTTGCCTGTTCAATTGCCAAACTTTCTCCAGTCGAACTAATCGGGGGCGTGTATTACTGCTGGATTCTGGCAATATTTGCAGTGACCGCGATTGCTTTCCGGTACCCTAAATTAAAAACAGCTTAAATTAAGTCATGAGATAAAGCGGCCAATGATGGCCGTTTTTTATGCCTGATCCTGTTTTAACTGTTTTCTATATTGCAATAACGTCCTGCCTGTTGCCGCTTTATAAGCACGCGCCAAAGCCGACTGGTCAGAATAGTCTAGTTGCTGGGCAATCTCGGTCAGGCTTAGGGGCTGACGCAATAAACTTTCACAGCGCTTGATCCTTTCCTGTTCCAACAGTTTTTTAAAAGATATGCCCTGTTCATTTAGCTGGCGTTGCAAAGTGCGGGTTGATACAAACAGTTGCTCGGCCAGCTGTTCAATTTTAATGGCCTGCTGTCTGCTTCTTAGATGCTCCGCGACCACTTTTTGGGCCTGAGTTAAAATACTTTCTACAGGCGGTTTGGCTGCAATCGCTTCTTCAGCCTGACGAATCAATAACTGTAATAGCATTGGATCGGCCTGTTCCGATTTCAGGTTCAGTCCCTGTATATCCAGTTCAAAGCCATAATCCTGCTGTGAAAACTGCACTTCCGCAGCATAGAATTTTTGATAATGAATTCGGGCAATTTCTGGTGCATGGGCAAAGCGCACCCGACGCAAGAGCAAAGGATGATCCTGCAAAATAAAACGTCCCAATTGCACCATGGCTGCGATGGTCAGCTCATTCAGCAGGTTATAACGCTCATCCTGATAGATCCAATACAATTCAATACTCTGCGCATGCTGTTTTAGTTGCAATGGGACAAATTCACTCCCATCAATGACCAGTCGCTGAAAACGCATGATGTAGCCGATGATTTCAGGAATACTGCTGCTTTTGGAAACCATATAGCCCAGCACACCAAAATGCTCTGGCCGAATGCACTGCACAATTTCAAAAATTAACTGCGGACATACTAGCTGTTTTTGGGTTCTTAACAGAATGCTATTAAGAAAATCGAGGGGCACTTGGGCATCAAAAGGCTGATCAATCAGTCCAATGATCTGAGGTCGTAGATCTGCAAGAAACTCTGCAGTTAAAGGTTCTATATTTAAGCTACGCAAATAGGTGACCCATAGCTGGATATAACCATTGGAGATTTTGATGTCCTGCATGAGCGCGCCCCTGTCTCTGCTGCGAATATATATTTTATTTTTCTTTGGCGTAAAATGTATAAAAATTGGCCATATCTGTCAAAACAATTTGTGCAATTCTGAACATACTGTCAGCATCTCCAGAAAAAGAATGAAAGCAGATGAACGCACCTTTAAAATCTTCCATACAGCCTGTGGTACGTAGTAATCTTGATTTTAAGCTGAGTGAAATTCCGCGTTACTGGTTTGGTGGCGATCCATTCCTAACCCGTATGTTTGATGCACTGAGTCTGACCTTTCCTGATGGTGAACGTTATTTCATTCAAAGCGTGCGACTATTCCGCGACCAGATTAAAGATCCAGATCTGCAAAAACGGGTAGCTGATTTTATCCGTCAGGAAGCCCAGCATGGCATTGCCCACGACAAGATGAATAACCTGATGCGAGAACAAGGCATGCCGGTCGATCAGTTTATTCAGCGTCTGAACTACATGATGAACTATGACTTGAAGAACCGTTCGCCTGAGTACAATATTGCAGTCACTGCAGCAGCGGAACATTTGACCGCGCTGATGGCTGAAACTTTTTATGGGCAAAAAGATACTTTAAGAAATGCCCATCCTTTTGTTCGTGCCATGTTTGCCTGGCATGCGATTGAGGAAATGGAACATCGTGATGTGGCTTTTGATGTGATGAAAGATGTGGCAAAAACGCCAGAATGGTTGCGCCAATATACTTTACTCATCACGACTTTTCTGATGTTTGGTTTTACCATTTACCGTGCCAATGTCATGCTTAAACATGATGGCTTTAGCCCGCTGCAACGCTTGCAATTGAATATCCGGGGCTTACCTTGGTTCTTTGGCAAAAAGGGGACTCTGACTCGTATGGGTAAACAGTATCGTGACTGGTTTAAAAAGGATTTTCATCCATCCCAGCACCCAGTGATTGCTCAATATGATGTCTGGGTAAAAACGCTGGCAGAAACCGGCGATCCGATTCAGGCAGGAGAAGCCTTCTGGCAAGCTGCAGAAGATTAAACCTAGAAATCAAAAGGCCTTCAAAATCGAAGGCTTTTTTAGATTTAGAAGTTAGAAAAATGAATTACCATTTGGCATAGTGCTGTTCTAAAAGTCCATATTCATTGACCAGTACAATATCTTGGCCATCTTGCCGGATGGTACCGGATACTTTTGCCTGCCACTGGCTAAACTGGCTGCCGACCAGACGCAGATTCAGATTTTCATAACGGCGCCAGCCCGTGTGTACATTCAGGTTCAAACAGCCATCCAATGACTGGATGTTCCAGCGTTCGTTAGATTCCTGCTGAAACAATACATCTGCTACAGGATAAATTTTGCCATTTACCCATAAACAGTTTTCATTGCCAAAGCTTTCATTGACGCCGGAAGCAAGATTGATCCCGATACGGTTACGATTGGCATCCCAGAAATTACAGGACAACCAGAACCAGGCCGTTTCAGGACGCAAAAAGCCACAGGTATCATCCAGAGAGGCAAAAGTGCGCTCATTAAACTGGATGGTTTCACCTTGCTTATTTACGAAATAACCTTCACAACCCAAAGTGGTCAATTTCTGGGTATAGGTCCAGCCATTAATTCCGGTCGGACTGCACATACTCAGCGGATCTGTGCCTGCACAGAAAATTCGGGCACTAAGCTTGATTTCACCATATTTGGTCACATGGATATAACGCACCCCGTTGGCATGCTGGATATCAATCTGAAAGGGAGATTTATGAAAATAACTATGATTAAACAATGGCTGTTCGTCTAGCACCGTATTGCGCGAGAAGAAATTGATCGCATTCCATTCCTGCACTTCGTTGGTATTATGGTTATAGATGTAGAAAAAACTGTGCCCAGCCCAAGAGATATCCGCAATTGCAAGGCCAATCGTATAATGCTCGTGTTGAATACTACAGAATTTAAATTTTTTATATTTTAGTTGTTTACGCCAGCCAGTCAGTACATCTCCATAAGGATTTTTATACTGGTACGCATGGTAATCAATACTTTTTGGAATTTCTTTGAAACGTCCGTAACGTGGTTGTCCATTTTCCTGAATTAAATCCATTAAGACATTCCATCTCAATCAAAAACTATTTTTGCTTGGAGCTATTATGCCGATTATTGAGATTTGATAAAGAATTTTTTAAAACCGTTCGTCAGCTCTTCCAGCCAATTCTACTTAAAATAATCATTTTAATTTTTTGAATGAGAAACTGATTTTTTGCCGTTTTATCTAGAACTTGAATAGTTTTTATCCCATTTTTAGCCAGATTGCTTCTTCCTCTTCATCTTTAAAAATTTTCTTATCTATAAAAATAAAAAAATCGTGCTGAATAATTCAACACGATTTTTCTTAATCCACCCTGCCCTCCTTTTAGAAAGAAGGGTTTTCTCCCCTCTTTGAAAAAGAGGGGCTGGGGGAGATTTTACATCTCAACCATTTCCACGCCATCAATACGGGCAACGGTCATCAAGTCTTTATCACCACGGCCTGAAACAGTCGCAATAATGATTTGATCCTTGTCCATGGTTGGTGCAAGTTTAGTGACATAAGCCATCGCATGTGAACTTTCAAGCGCAGGAATAATCCCTTCGATCTTGGTTAGATCACGGAAACCTTGTAACGCTTCTTGGTCATTGATCGGCACGTAGTTCACGCGTTCCATATCTTTCAGGAAGCTGTGTTCCGGACCTACACCCGGATAATCCAGACCAGCAGAAATTGAATGCGTTTCAATGATCTGACCTTCTTTATCAGACATCAGATACGTACGGTTACCATGCAGTACACCGACGTGACCCGCATTCAGTGGTGCAGAGTGCTTGCCAGTTTCGATTCCTAAACCTGCAGCTTCAACACCATACATTTTCACATCCTGGTCGTTCAGGAATGGATAGAACAAGCCCATCGCATTTGAACCACCCCCCACACAAGCAACCAATGCATCTGGAAGGCAACCTGCCTGTTCCTGAATCTGACGGCGTGCTTCACGGCCAATAATGGACTGGAAGTCACGAACCAATTGTGGATATGGGTGCGGACCTGCCACCGTACCAATCACATAATAAGTTGAGTCAACGTTGGTAACCCAGTCACGCATCGCTTCGTTCATGGCATCTTTTAATGTTTTAGAGCCACTTTCTACAGGGACAACTGTTGCACCTAGCAAACGCATACGGTAAACGTTCATCGCCTGACGTTTCACGTCTTCAGCACCCATGAACACCACACATTCAAGACCTAAACGCGCTGCGATGGTTGCAGTTGCTACACCATGCTGACCGGCACCTGTTTCCGCAATAATGCGTTTTTTGCCTGAAAGTTTAGCCAGTAAAGCCTGACCAATCGTATTGTTTACTTTATGCGAGCCGGTATGGTTCAGATCTTCACGCTTTAAGTAAATTTGCGCACCACCCAACTCTTTTGACCATCGCTCAGCATGATATAAAGGACTAGGACGACCTACGTAGTAGGCTAAATCACGGTCGAATTCTGCCAGAAACTGTTCATCATCTTTCATGCGGAAATAAAGCTTTTCCAGATCTTGTAAAGCCGCCATCAGAGTTTCTGACACAAAACGCCCGCCATGGATACCGAAATGTCCACGCTCATCCGGGAATTGGGTATAGTCAATCACGGGCTTGTTGTGATTAGTACTTTGCTGATCCACGATGGACTCCTTGCATAAAGCGTTCTATGAGTTGTTGGTCTTTTATACCTTTTACGGATTCGACACCACCACTAACATCAACAGCATAAGCCTGTGTGGTGTGAATTGCCTCCTCGATATTGTCCGGGTTTAAGCCCCCAGCCAGGATCAAGGGAATATCTAATTGAGGAAAGGTGCTCCAGTCAAAGCTGTGTCCGGTGCCACCTTTTAAATCAGGATGCCAAGCGTCTAACAGTACTGCGCTGGCTCCTGCTGCCTGATAACGTTGAATTTCAGCGACTACGTCCAGATCAGGTTTGACCTGAATCGCTTTGTACCATCGACGTCCAACTTGCTGTGCTATTTGCTGACATTGCAACGGTGTTTCATCACCATGAAATTGCAAAATATCTAAAGGCACTTGTTTCAATACAGTGGCAATTTCATCTGCCGTTGCATTGACAAATAAACCGACCACTTGCACATAAGCGGGAATGTGTTGCAGCAAGCCTTGTGCTTGTTCAATGCTCACATTGCGCGGACTTGGAGGATAAAACACCAAGCCAATTGCATCTGCACCCGCATGCACAACACTGTTTATATCTTGAATTCGCGTGATTCCGCAAATTTTGGCACGGGTACGCATCGTTTTGGACTCTAATCCTGATTTTCAATCTTCATTTTGCTGATCTTGCTGTGCGTGACTTTTAAATTGTCTGTTCACACTAACAAAATCATATATTGGGGCGAATCATTGTAATGCAATTTTAAAGGGTTGAGTGAAGTTCAGGCGGATTATTTCTGCATTTCCGTTGTTTAAATGGCATACAGACTTTATACTTCGCGCAAATGCAATGAGTCTAGCTTTGAGCTTTAGGGAAGTTGGTGAAAGTCCAACACTGCCCCCGCAACGGTAACCATGAAACGTATATCAATTTAAATCTGATGATTTACACCACTGTATGAACAATATGGGAAGGTAGATATACAGCGAAGCAATCATAAATTAGAAGATGCTTGGCACATTGAAGTCCGGAGACCAGCTTGTTGTACCCTTAACTCAATCATTCACGTGGGGTGAATGTATGGAACAAAGTCATGTCTACTCTTTTCCAGCCTACTGCTTTAGTGGGCGCAATTGCGCTTGCAATGGGTTTTTCAACTTCAGTTTTTGCTGCAGAACCGCAAGATCAGCGTGTGGTGAATGCTGCTTTAGATACGCTTGTTGTTACAGCAACTCGTTCTGAAGAAAAGATTGAAAATGTGCCTGCGCGTATTTCAATTATTGAACCGCAAATTTTAGAGCAATCTCCAATTGCTTCTTTACCAGACCTATTGATGACTGATGCAGCCATCAATATGGTACAAAGCGGTGGTTACGGTCAGACTGCTTCAATTTTTCTACGTGGTACCAACTCAAATCAAACACTGATTTTACGCGATGGTGTACGACTAAACTCAGCAACTACCGGCACAGCATCACTACCATTCATTGATACTACTGATATTCAACAAATTGAAGTACTCAAAGGTCCAGCCTCAGTGCTTTACGGTACCGATGCGATTGGTGGTGTAGTTCAACTCGTCTCAAAAACGCCAGAAAAGAATAGCGCATTTGCAACAGGTGAAATTGGCGAAAATTCGACTTACAAAACACTGGCTGGTGCTGATCTAGCGGAAAATGGTTTCTATGCACAAATTCGTGGTCAACATTTGGAAACCGATGGTACACCTGTTAAAGAGAGTAAAAATGCACCTAATGCGGCTTTTGATCAAACTGGCTACTCGGCAAAATTTGGTGTAGAAAAACAAAAATATGCACTATCACTCGACTACAGTGAGAACGAAGGTAATTCAAAATACGACAGTAATGGTGCAGTCGTTAATCAAGATTTCAAAAATGAAATTGTAAACCTGAAAGGTCGTATCAACCTTACTCCTAGTGTTGAAGTAAATGCTCGCGTATCACAATTCAAAGATGATATTGATCAAAATGATCTAAATTATCTTGGGACTTATGATTTCGTTCATAGCACTACACAAGAAGCTGAACTTTATAGTAAATGGCATTTCACACCTTCACAAAATATTTTGTTGGGTACAACTTTTCAAAACATTGATGGCGACGTAGTTTCCTACGGTAGCCCATATGCCGCTGATGTAGACTCACAAGGTTATTATGTGCAACATCAATACAATGCCAATGGCTTAAATACACAAGTTGGTATTCGTGTGGAAGACAATGAGAAGTATGGCACGCACACCATTGGACAAATTGCTACACGCTATCAAGTTTTACCTTTAACTAGCATTTATACCAATATTGGTACAGCCTTTCGTTCACCAACTTTAAATGAACTTTATAGTGCTTATGGGAATCCAGATTTAAAGCCGGAAGAAAGCACATCTTATGAAATTGGCTTAGATCAAAATCTCAACCACGGTTTTACCACAGGTATTTCTTTGTACCGCACTGAAGTTGAAAACTTGATTGATGCAACCAGTGTTACTGGCTATATCTTCCAAAATATTGACCAAGCTACATTTGAAGGCAGCGAAATTTATCTGAAATGGCAAGGTGAAAATCTGTATGTTAATGCAGGTTATAACTATGTTCGTGCTAAAAACGATAAAACTGATGAAGACTTAAGCCGTCGCCCTCGACAAAATGCGACGCTTACCACAGGATGGCAAGACAGTAAATTTGGCTTCTCAACCACTTTGATGGCAAGTAGTTCGTATGATAATAGTGCCTACGATAATGTTACTGTTCCTGGTCACTTAAGAATTGATATGAATGGTTATTACAATCTAAACACTGCTGTCAAATTATTTGCCAATATCCAAAATGTAGGGGACAGCAACTACCGTACAGCTTATGGTAGTGGTAGCTACTACATCAATGGTGGTCGCCTCGCTTCAGCAGGTGTAACTTTCCGCTACTAAACCCCGCATAACAACAAAAACTTTAAAACAGCGCAGTTTATGGATAATGTAATGACCGACATTATCCTTTTTTATTGCACCAGCTTTTATTTCTTACGACCAAGTAAACGCAATTTTCACTTTCAAACAAGGAACGACCATGGGCCACCGTTTAAGCAAAATCTACACCCGCACAGGCGACTCAGGCACAACAGGACTGGGCGATGGCTCACGCGTTGCCAAAGATGACTTGCGTATTACCGCGCTGGGTGATGTCGATGAACTTAATGCCTGCATTGGCGTATTGCGCTCACAAATTACACATAGCAGCATTCAAGACAAAAACACTTGGGACAAATCGCTCAGCCTGATCCAACACTGGCTATTCGATTTAGGCGGTGAAGTCTGTATCCCCAATTACCACCTCGTACAACCGCTTGCGATTGAATACTTAGAGCAAGACATTGACCGCATGAATGAAAGCCTGCCAATGCTCAAAGAATTTATTTTACCTGCAGGTACATTGGCATGCAGTTATGCACATCAAGCTCGTGCTGTATGCCGTCGTGCAGAGCGCAGCGTGATGTCGGTTCACTCACGCGACCAGAATATTCAGGCGACTTCCCTGCAGCTATTAAATCGCCTATCTGACTGGCTGTTTGTGGCTTCACGCACCTTGCAACGCGCTGAAGGTGGTTCTGAGGTGTTATGGCAAAAAAATATCAATGAGACCATTGATCAATAAATCCACTAAAATGTATTAAATTGCACGGAAAATTCTGCGCCAACGGTATTTGCAACAAAGTGTTTCAGGCGCAGAATATTGCAATACTCCTGTCACAACTCTTCATCATTATGTTTTCATCTTCACTTTTTCAGGTTATCGCAGCATGCGCATAATCGGACATCGCGGTGCGCGTGGGGAAGCGCCTGAAAATACGCTAGGCGGTTTTCAATATATTCAGGATATCGGGATTCGCGCAGTCGAATTTGACGTACGCCAGCTTAAAGATAATGCCCTGATCATCATGCATGATGATAACTTTGTACGAACTACCGGTTTGCAAAAACCCCTCTACGAATGTAACCGTCAGGATCTCAGTCAATATAATCACGCAGTGAAATGGTCAGAATGGAACAAGGTCGAAGCGACTCCCATGCTGGATCAGACCCTAACCGTGATTCATAACTTTGATCATATTGAAGTTGAAGTCAAAAGTGTAGCGAGCCAGGCAGATGCTGAAAAAATTACGCTTGAGCTTGAACAGCAGTTACAGGGTTATGAGCATTCAGTCGTGATTACCAGTTTTGATCCAAAAATTCATCAGGCTTTGCAACAGCAAAATTCCAGTTTAAAACGCGGCCTTCTAATTGAAACAGATGTGAAATATCAGGCGATTGATCAAGCTTTAGAACTTGGCTGTTGTCAGATTGGCTGGATGAATGAACTGGCTAGCAAAGATATTATTCAAGCCACACAAGCTGCCGAACTCACCATCAGCGTCTGGACCGTAAATGATGTTAATCGTGCCAGAGAATTACGCGACTGGGGTATTCAGGGTCTCATTACCGATTATCCGAAGTTAATGATGCAACATCTTTAAATAACCCAAAATGCAAGATTCTATATATAGATCATTTTTCTTTAAACCTTGAAAAATAATTTAAAGAAAAATCCATGACTGTAATCTTGTTTAACTTTAAATGACGGGATTGTTTACAAATTTATTTCTCTGCAATCTAGTAGAAAAAATGAACATTCATTTGACTCATTTTCAGAAAATAAATTTGGTGGTGTTTCAAAAAG
>NZ_DCRI01000110.1:0-17006 GCF_002324975.1 Acinetobacter sp. UBA1496
TACTTTTTGAAACACCACCAGAAATTTAAGAATGACTGTCTAGACAACGAATTCTGGATAGAATTAAGTCCTAAAACATCGATTAATTCACAAAAAAACAGTACACTTGCTGTTTAAAATACACTTGTCATTAAATGGCTTAATCTTTACATGCAGCGAACTAAACGGTTTCCCATAGGTGCGCATCTTATGGTTAAACATTTCGGTTATACTCATCACGGGATTTATGCCGGGCGTGGTCGTGTCATCCACTATTCCGGTTTTGCACATTTATTTAAGAAGCATCCAATTGAAATCACCTCAATTGAGAAATTCAGCAACGGCAAACCGATTCAGATCCAGTATTATGCCTCAGCAAAATATAAAGGCCGTAAAGTCGTGCGTCGTATGCGTTCCAGAATGCATGAAAATAACTATCACCTGATTATTAATAATTGTGAACACCTCTGTACTTGGGCAATCACTGGCGTAGAAAGCAGCCCTCAAGTCATTCAGATGATGAACCGTCTGACGACGATCGGTTATATCAGCTCTATGATGAGCTTTATGAATAGCCTTTTCCTGACCTTGACGACCACCTGTTTCGCTCTAGCCCTCTATATCAAGAAAAAGCTTCGTGACAAGGCCAAACAACGTTTAGAGCGATATCGTGAGCTACATGAGCAGGTCAAAAACAATAGCCCAGATCTTGGTAATCATTTAAAACATCGTTAAGGTTTTAGTTTCTTGCTATTAAAGTCTTTAAGATAGCTATTCAAAAATAATTTAAAAATAAGATGACTTTCATTTGATTTATTTAATGATTAGCTTTTCAATAAAATCAGTTTAAACCTAAGTTAAATAAGCTTTTTGGACTTTAATCGCTTCAGGTAGTTCTTGTCCTAAAGAACTCAGGGTTTCACGTTCGATCAATCTCACAATAGAGTCTAAAGGCAGATCATTATCCTGAAGCCCAAAAGGCTCTTCCAGTTCCGCACTCAGCTCATCTAACCCTAACAGCATATAAGCAATCAGGCCGACTAGAATCGGAGTCCATAAACCAAGACTGGTTTCCAGACTAAATGGCAGGATAAAACAGAAAGAATAAACAGCGCGATGCAACAGCACCGAATAGGAAAATGGTAACGGCGTCGACAGGATCCGGTCACAACCCGCCTGTATATCGCCTAAAGCCACTGTATGCTGATTCAGGTTGTTATAAATAATATCTGTGATTTTGCCCTGTTTATAGAGCAGAACCAAATCTTTCTGGATCTGTTCCAGTACCCATTGTGATGCATTGATATGCGTGGGCAATTGTTCATATGTAGCAGCTTCAAAACCAGTGTGGGCCTGGTAATGCTGAATACTTTGCTGTTGCTGTCTCAAACGGTCACGTAATAAATGAGTGAACAGCATCATTCGATACAACAGGATTTCACGTGACTGATCATCAAGGACGTAACTATCACGACATAAATGACGTGTCGTAGCAATCAGCGCTCCCCACAGCTTGCGTCCTTCCCACCAGCGGTCATAACAGGCGGTATTACGAAAGCTGAGAAAGATCGACAGAATCACCCCGAAGATGGTAAAGCCAATGGCTGGCACTGCAGGAAAGCTAAAAAAATGCGCCTGACGCAGATAAACTAGCAAGCCTGAAAGAAAAATTACCAGTCCCAAGGCAGGCAAAACTTTAGGCAAAATTGTGCCATGCCATGCAAACAGCAGACTAAAGCTATTACTTTTATCACGAACAATCATTCATTCTTCCCTGCCACGATTGAAAAAGCCCAATCGGAGTTGGGCTTTTTAGAGATTTAGCTTAAATTATTTGCCAGGTTTAAAGCTGTCTTTCAGATCCAGAATACGGTTGAATACTGGTTTGTCGCTTGTATGATCATATTGATCCGCTACAAAATAGCCTTCACGTTCAAATTGGAAACGATCTTCCGGTTTTGCCTGAGCCAGTGCAGGCTCAATAACTGCTTGAACCACTTTCAATGATTCAGGATTCAGATTCGCCAGGAAGTCATCACCAGTTTCTGGATCAGATTCAGTGAACAGACGATCGTAAATGCGAACTTCAGCAGGAACACCTTTGCTTGCAGATACCCAGTGAACCACACCTTTTACCTTACGGCCTTCAGGATTTTTACCTAAAGTTTCAGGATCGATTGAGCACTTCAGTTCAACTACTTCACCGTTCGCATCTTTAATCACTTCATCACATTTGATGACATAAGCATGACGAAGACGCACTTCACCGCCCGGAATCAGACGTTTGAAGCCTTTAGGTGGCTCTTCCTCAAAGTCTTTACGGTCGATATAGATTTCTGAAGTGAGCGGAATAATACGTTCGCCCATATCCACGTTTGGATGACGTGAATGAGTAAGATCCATATCCGCTGGCAGATTGGTTAAAGTCACTTTTAATGGATTCAATACTGCCATACCGCGAGCTGCAGTATTTTCTAAAGATTGACGGATGCAATATTCAAGCATTGCTACATCAACGATACTGCCATCGACTTTAGACACACCTACACGCTTACAGAAATCACGCAGACCTTCAGGGGTGAAACCACGACGGCGCATACCCACAACAGTCGGCATACGTGGATCATCCCACCCATTGACATAACCACCTTCAACCAGCTTGCGCAGCTTACGTTTAGAAGTGATGGTGTAATCAACATTCAGGCGGCTAGATTCGTACTGACGTGGCACAGATGGCGATTTAACTTTTTCCACCACCCAGTCATAGAATGGACGGTGATCCTGGAATTCTAGTGTACATAGTGAATGCGTAATGCCTTCAATCGCATCTGATAATGGATGCGCATAGTCATACATTGGATAAATTTTCCATTTATCGCCAGTCTGGTGATGCGCAGAATGCAGAATACGATACAGAATCGGATCACGCATATGCACATTTGGCGAGTTCATATCTATCTTGGCACGCAATACCGCTTCGCCTTCAGCATATTCACCAGTGCGCATTTTTTCGAAACGCTCAAGGTTTTCTTCCATCGTCGCATCGCGTTGTGGCGAGTTTTTACCTGGCTCTACGAAGTTACCGCGGTTTAGCTTGATCTCTTCCGGAGTTTGCAGATCCACATAGGCATCGCCCTGTTCAATCAGTTGAATTGCCCATGCATATAACTGGTCAAAATAACTTGATGCATAGCGTGGTTCACCATTCCACTGAAAGCCCAGCCATTTCACATCATTGGCAATACCATCCACATATTCCTGCTCTTCTGCATCCGGGTTGGTATCATCAAAACGCAGGTTGCATAGGCCACCAAATTCTTCAGCAATACCGAAGTTCAGGCAGATCGCTTTTACATGACCAATATGTAAATAACCATTTGGTTCAGGCGGGAAACGGGTGACCACTTGCTGGGTACGGCCAGCCGCTAGATCGTCAGTAATCACCTGACGTACAAAGTCTAAGCCTGGTTGTTGTTCCTGCTGCTGCACTGAATCGACTGCATTCTTATTTTGGGTCGGGTTGTCGGGCAGAGACGTCACAACATCATTTGGCTTCATGATTAATCATTCACTTCTAAAGTTAAAAAGGGATTAATGAATATGCAGTAGCTCACGCGTTCTAACTGTATTCACTAAATAAAGGTTCTTTAGTTTAACTATAGGTGAATGATCTCTCAACCGTTAACTTAGGTATTTGATTTCAATTCGTTCATTTTCAAATTGGAAAATACAATAGCTTACCAAATCGTAAAATATCCGCTTTTGACTGAGCCAGCAGATCAGTGCATGCTCTTAGAGTCAGACAAGCTTTATGAAGACGCATGATCTCGAAGAAATGACTTTGTAAATCAATGCATAAATAAGATACGATTTTTATGTTTTTAACAAAGAAAATTATGTTTTTACTTGCCTTGTCGATTGTAGTTTGCTTATGCTTCCTTCATTCAGAAAAAACCATGGCATTAGTCCATGATTAGGAGATTACACAATGAGTTTTCCTCAAGTCGAATTAAACACCAATAAAGGTCGTATTGTTCTTGAATTAAACGCTGAAAAAGCACCTAAAACAGTAGCTAACTTCTTGCAATATGTACGTGACGGTTTTTATGACGGCGTAATTTTCCACCGCGTTATTGATGGTTTCATGATCCAAGGCGGCGGCATGGATGAAAACTTCAAAGAAAAAGCAACACGTGATGCGATTGAAAACGAAGCTGACAACGGTTTAAGCAACGATGTAGGTACCATTGCAATGGCACGTACTCAAGCACCTCACTCTGCTTCTGCTCAGTTCTTCATTAACGTGAAAAACAACTCTTTCCTTAACCACACTGGCAAAACTGCACAAGGTTGGGGTTATGCCGTATTTGGTAAAGTAGTTGAAGGCATGGACGTTGTTGATGCAATCAAAGGCGTTCGCACTGGCAACCGTGGCTACCACGCTGACGTTCCTTTAGAGAACGTTGTGATCGAATCTGCAAAAATCATTTCTGAGTAATTTTAAATCCTCCCTAACCCTCCTTTAATAAAGGAGGGAACCACCATTTTTAAAGATGGTTTTTCTCCTCACTTTTGAAAAGGGAGGTCGGGAGGGGTTAAAAAATAAGGAAAAGATTCGTGACCTATCTGTTTATCTCAGATTTACATTTGTCACCTGATCACCCTCGACTTGCTCGGGGGTTTTTAGATTTATTGGCAGCTTATCAGCATAAAAATACCCAACTGTATATTTTGGGCGACTGGTTCAATGCCTGGATTGGAGATGACTACACTGCTCCCTGGCTAGATGAAATCGTCAGTGCTTTAAAACAGTTTAATCAAGCCGGCAATCAGATCTATTTTCTCATCGGTAACCGTGACTTTGCCTTAGGCCAAGATTTTCTGGATCAATTTTCCGGAAAGCTTTTACCTGAAATGACCAGCTTAAATATAGGTTCACTCCGATATCGGATCGAACATGGTGATGCACTCTGTACCGATGATGTGTCCTATCAGCGTTTCAGAAAAGTCATCCGTCATCCCTGGATTTTAGGTTTTTTAAGAAAAATGCCTTTAAGTTTCCGTGCCAGACTCGCTAATGGTTTCCGCAAGAAAAGCCATGAAGCGCAGCAATTGAAAAGCTATGAGGTTATGGATGTAAACCCATCTGCGGTAGAAGCAGCACTCAAAGAAGCAGATGTACTGATTCATGGACATACTCACCGCGCAGCAATCCATGATGTAAATGGTAAAAAAAGAATTGTTTTAGGAGATTGGAAAGCTGATTATGCTGAGATTTTAGAGCTGAGTAGCTCTGATATTGATATTCATAACATTCAGCTAAAAATCTGGTATTACCCATAAAAAAGCAACTGCAACAGTTGCTTCTTATATTTTATTTAACTTAAACGGTATAACTGGTTAAAACCAGTATAGAAACTTTTACCATCCAGATTAAATGGATATTGTTCACCATTTTCAAGTTCAATCATCTTGCCTACATTGACCATAATCATACCATTGATGGTATTTTGCTGGCGTTGCATTGGTACAACTTTGACTTGAATTTCACAACCATTAATGGCGGTCGCGATAGACCATGTATTTAAATTTTTCAAAATATTCACTCACAATATGAGCTTTTTGTGATTAAACAAGGAGAGCTATAGACTAAAAATAAATCTTATTTCTGGGTTTGCTAGAGTTTTTTTAACAGGAAAACCTGTCTTTCGTGTATCACAATCAGCTAAAAATAAACCAGCGAAAACAGTATTCGCTTTAAAGTTATTATCTTATAACTCTTTTTTGACCAAATAGCAAAATTACATTGTAATGACATATGTCAAAAGTAGTATTTTTTAGATGCTTTTCGCATATCTTAATGTCCAGTAAAGAAATATTTCACAATATAAAACAAACCGATCAATATCATGACACTAAAACCAGAGATCAAATCACCTGAATCAAGAAAGTTTAAAACTGTCAGATATCCAGTAACCAATGTATAAATCAGCATAAAGACTAAAAGATACGTTGCCCTAAACGATAACGTTGTTGCTTTTTTTTGCTCATGGATCTGTTTTTGCTGCTCAAAAAATACATCAATTTCTTCTGGTTTCATTTTTCAATTCCCATCCATATTATTTTTAAATTACTATAGTTAAAGTAGATAAAAAAGGCTCTGACAAATCAGAGCTTTTATAAAATATCTTTTGTTTAAGTAATAAATATTGAGAAATCATAATTTACGACTCTCAGATATTTTTATGATCAATAACCGCCTTCTGACTTGATGACTTCAGCATCAGGTTTATATTTCGCCAAAAGTTCACGAAGCAAATTCATTAGCACACTGGTATCAACACCCACTGCAACGAACTCAGTTCCAAGCGCCAGATATTTCTGAGTAGCTTCATGCTGAGTCGATAAAATCCCAGCAGCCTTACCAGATGCACGAATCCGCTGAATGGCATCTACTACTGCTTTTTGTACTTCAGGATGGTTTGGATTCCCCTGATAGCCCATAGTCGCTGAAAGATCTACCGCCCCAATAAATACACCATCAATCCCCTCGATCTTGAGGATTTCATCCAGATTTTCTAGACCTGCCACTGATTCGATCTGAATTAATAAACAGATATTTTCATGAGCAGTCTGGTAATAATTCGGGATACTGTTCCAGCATGTCGCACGTGCTAATGCAGCACCCACACCACTAATTCCTTCTGGTGGATAGCGGACTGCTTTGACCATTAATTCGGCCTGCTCCACAGTTTCTACCATAGGAATCAATAAGGTCTGTGCGCCAATATCGAGTAACTGCTTGATCAGTTATACACTGCCTATTGGGGGCGTACTACAGCTTGAGATGGATAAGCAGCGATACTCTGTAATTGAGAGAGCGTTGTTCTTAAATCGCTTGGGGCATGCTCACCATCAATCAAGAGCCAGTCATAGCCTGCATTTGCCGCAATTTCTGTCCCATACGCGTCAGCCAGTCCGACCCACAAGCCAATTTGCTGCTGCGTCTTTAATTTACGTTTAAAGTAATTGGTATATTGCATCGGCCCACCTATCTTGCATGCTATTGCCTGAAGTTCTTATTAAACTCCTGTTATTAGAAACTGCCAATATACAAAAGCTTGCTTTTTATCTGATTTAACTCTTAGTTTTTCATAAAATTTTACTCAAGATTATATAAATATAGACTTTGCCGATGATGTCTTTATTGTAGTAATCTTTTGATCAGAAAAATCTAGATGCCTAAAGCATATTTCTAAACGCCTTATCAAAAGATTGGAGTCCATCAATGGATTTACTCAAGATCGCTCAAACCCGTTATACCACTAAAGCTTATGACCCTAACAAGAAGATTCCAGCAGAACAATTTGAACGTTTATTAGAAATCTTACGCCTGACCCCATCTTCGATTAATATTCAGCCTTGGCATTTTTTTATTGCCGACAATGATGCCGCTAAACAGCGTATTGCCAAAGCACTAGTTGGAACTTATGCCTACAATGCTCCCAAAGTGCTGGACTCTTCACATACCATTTTATTTTGTACCAAAGCCGATATTGACGAGTTACATTTGGACAATCTGTTAAATCGTGATGATCTCAGTGGTCGTTTTAAAGATGAGAGCGCCAAAGAGGGTCAAAAGAATACCCGTACCGGCTATGTACATTATTATCGTAATGAAAAAGGTGATATTCAGCGCTGGGCAGAAAACCAGACCTTTATTGCACTGGGACAGATCTTATTGACTGCAGGAAGTGAAAGTATTGATGCCACACCGATCGGTGGTTTTGATGAAGACATTCTGAGTGAGGAATTACAGTTAGCTGAACAAGGCCTGATTCCATCAGTATTGCTTACTTTAGGTTACCGCAGTGAAAATGATTTCAATGCCAAATTGCCGAAATCCCGCCTGCAAGCTGAAGATATTTTCACCAAACTGTAAGCATTTTATGTTATAAAAGGGGTCTAGTGCCCCTTTTCTTGTCAATTCGGGCCTAATTTTTGCTTTATTCTCCAAACATCCAACTAGAATAACAATTAGAGGTACCCATGTCTGTTTTACCATCCAGCTCTTTAAAATTCGAATGCAAACACTGCGATAAGATCTATTTACATCACTATGCTAATGCCCAGCATCGTTATCCGCATTGTCCAGACTGCAAACAGGCCGGCTTATTGCTTGGACGGGCTGAAAAAGAAGACCTGTTACGTTATCCGCTTGAATTTGCATCTTCCTATGTTAAACAGACATTGCATATGCTAGGCAAACAACACTAATCACGCCTAGAATCAGCCCGATCGTACTTGCAGGTTTGAGTCGTTCTTTAAAGATGAGCAAACCTGCAATCACACCAAAAATCACCACCAGAATATTCATACCCGCGAATACAATCGCTGGCGTATCTTTGAGCATCATGTGTGCTTTGACGTAAAAGGCGATATTGGCAAAGTTCAGCGCACCCAATAACAGACCGAAACCAATATCCTTGCCAGAACCCAGATGACGATATTGCAGCAGCAGATAGATCATCGACAGAATCATGGCGCAGATAAACATCAAGTTCAGTGCCACAGCAAATTGCAAACCGAGGCTGGTCGTATATTTCAATAAGACATCAATCAGTGCATAACCAAACCACACTAGGCCTAGAAAAAACATTCCCTGCTTGGAGCTTTCTGATGCCTGACGGTGTGAAAATAGGATGCACAGCACGGAACTTATGCCTAAGACAATACCAAATATTTTGAACTGGTTAAATTGTTCCTGAAAAATGAAATAAGCAGCGGCCAGTGATAATACGACTGATAATCGCTGGGCAATTTCAGTTTTTAAGATTCCTGCTGTTTGTAATGACTTGGCCAGAAATAGAAATACACTCGGTAATAAAACGCCAAGCGCCAGAATCAGTAGCCATGGAGTCTGACTCATGGAAATATGCTGGATGTCTGGCTTGAACCAAAAAAAACACAATACGCTAGCTGTGACATAATTCCAGCTAATCATGTGGATTGGACTCATGCCTCTATTTTTAGCAATTTTTAAGAGTATTGAGACTGCAACACTACATAATGCTGCAATAAAAATCAGTTCCATATGCTGCTCTTATTCTTCATCTTTATTTATATATAAAAAAGCCCACATTCGCTGTGGGCTTTTTTATAAATTATTCACAGTGAATTATTTATAACGCTCAACCATTTTCTCTAAAGAGATTGGACGAATCTTGTCTGCATTACCTGCAGTACCAAATGCTTCGTAACGGTCGATACAAATTTGCTTCATTGCATCTACAGTTGCGCTGAAGAATTTACGTGGATCGAATTCGCTTGGTTTTTCAGCCATCATACGACGCATTGCACCAGTAGAAGCTAAACGTAAGTCAGTATCGATGTTGATTTTACGAACACCGTGTTTGATCGCTTCAACCAGTTGCTCAACAGGAACACCATAAGTTTCTTTGATGTCACCGCCATACTGGTTAATCACAGCCAGCCATTCTTGCGGCACAGAGCTAGAACCATGCATTACAAGGTGAGTATTTGGCAGTGCTTCATGAATTTCTTTAATGCGGTCAATTGCAAGAATATCGCCTGTAGGTGGACGAGTAAACTTGTATGCACCATGAGAAGTACCCACTGCAATGGCTAATGCGTCAACATTGGTATCTGCAACGAATTGACGAGCTTCTTCAACTGAAGTTAGCAATTGAGAATGGTCAAGTACGCCTTCAGCGCCTACACCATCTTCTTCGCCTGCCATACCGGTTTCAAGGCTACCCAGACAGCCGATCTCGCCTTCTACTGAAACGCCACATGCATGTGCCATTTGTACAGTACGGCGAGTCACATCAACGTTGTATTCATATGAAGTTGGTGTTTTACCGTCTTCACCCAAAGAACCATCCATCATGACTGATGAGAAGCCCAACTGGATAGAACGTTGACATACGTCAGGGCTGGTACCATGGTCTTGATGCATTACCACAGGAATGTGTGGCCATTCTTCAATTGCTGCCAAAATCAGATGACGCAAGAACGGTGCACCTGCGTACTTACGTGCACCCGCAGATGCCTGTACGATTACAGGTGAATTTGTTTGGTCTGCTGCCAACATAATGGCACGCATTTGTTCTAAGTTGTTTACGTTAAATGCTGGTACGCCATAAGCATGTTCGCCGGCGTGATCCAAGAGCTGGCGCAATGAAATAAGAGCCATAATATCCTCCCAGTGAATGCCACATATTCTACATGCACAAAGGTTTCAATTCAGCAACAAATAACACTATTTAAAAAAAATCCCTGCATTTGCAGGGATTTTGTCTCACATTGACCTAATTAAGGTGCCACAGCTTCCGAAGTTGCTGCGACTGAGTCGTCTGCAGTCGCTGCATCTGCCGGAGCATTCGCAATTTCAGCAGGGATGTCGGTATTTTTTTCATCTAGAACCGGCTGATCAATTGCATCAATCGCTGCTTGCTGTTCTGGCGTTACAGTCTCATCTGCAACGGCTGCCGAAGCTTCTGCTTCAGCTGCTGGGGCATTTTCCTGTTTCGCACATGCAGTCAGTGCCAATGATGCTGCCAATAATGCCGCTAAAGTTAACTGTTTTTTCATCACGTAATCTCGTCATTTGGTGATTTAATGTCTGCATCTTATGACAGATTTATTGCATTTTAATGACGGAGCCATGAATGGTAAGTTTCTGCTGTCAAAAAAATGACATAAAAAAGCTGGCACTTGGCCAGCTTTTTGAGACTAAAACATGCAATTAAGCGCGTTCTAGGAGTACCGCAACTGCAGGAAGGGTTTTGCCTTCGACAAATTCAAGGAATGCACCACCACCAGTCGAGATATAACCAATTTTGTCAGCAACTTCGTATTTATCGATCGCAGCTAAAGTATCGCCACCACCTGCAATCGAGAAACCTTCAGATTCCGCAATCGCTAAAGACAATGCTTTAGTACCTTCACCGAACTGATCTACTTCGAATACGCCAACTGGACCATTCCAGAGAATTGTTTTAGACGTTTTCAGGATTTCAGCAAATGCTTTTGCAGTTTCTGGACCAACGTCAAGGATCATGTCATTGTCAGCAACATCTTCAACTTTCTTCACAGTCGCTTTCGCTGTAGCCAATGAACCTAGGAAGTCATCAAAGTTGATTTCAGATGCATCAGCAACCACAACATCAGTTGGAAGTGGAACTGAAACTTTTGCGGCAATGGCTTTCGCTGTGTCGATCAAATCACTTTCACACAGTGATTTACCTACATTGTAGCCAGCAGCTGCAAGGAAAGTATTCGCGATACCACCACCAACAATCAATTGATCACAGATGTCAGACAATGAAGTCAAAACATCAAGCTTGGTAGAAACTTTAGAACCCGCAACGATCGCAACCATTGGTTTTTCAGGTGTTTTCAATGCACGACCCAATGCATCCAGTTCAGCCGCCAATAAAGGACCTGCTGCTGCTACTTTAGCTAAACGAGCGACACCTTCAGTTGATGCTTCTGCACGGTGTGCAGTACCGAACGCATCCATCACGAATACGTCACAAAGGGCTGCATATTTTGCTGCAAGTTCAGGATTGTTTTTCTTTTCCCCTACGTTGAAACGGCAGTTTTCCAGTAAAACCACTTGACCCGGCTGAACTTCAACACCATTTAGATAGTCTGTGAAAAGTTTTACTTCCTGACCCAATGCTTCAGTCAGATAAGCTGCTACAGGTGCAAGAGACTGTTCAGCCTTCGGCTCACCTTCAACTGGACGACCAAGGTGAGAATACACCATGACAGCCGCGCCCTTTTCTACTGCAGCTTTAATTGTTGGTAATGCAGCACGTAGACGCGCATCGCTAGTGATTACACCATTTTTAACCGGTACATTTAAATCTTCACGGATCAGAACACGTTTACCCATCAGGTCAAGGTCAGTCATACGCTGAAAGTTCATTGTAGAGCTCTCTTTATAGATATTAAAAACGAGGCGATTTTAAATGATTATGCAGAAAAAGGTTAGCATCTTTTGCAGAAAACATTATGAATGCCAAAGTTTTGTTATGATAGAAAAAAGCTTCTTCCAGATTCAGTACCTATGTCGATATATCCTGATCCTAATCTTAACCGTCTCAATGTTCTGGGCGAGCCTTTGGCGAGCTGTTGTTTTGATCCTATTACTGGGTATTTCCGTAATGGCTTTTGCCATACCGCACCTACCGATCTGGGACAGCACACTGTCTGTGCACAGATGACCTCTGAATTTCTGAATTTTTCCCAGAAAGTGGGCAATGACCTGATTACACCATTACCAGAACTGGGATTTCCTGGACTACAACCTGGTGATTTCTGGTGTATCTGCGTGACACGCTGGGTAGAAGCTTATGAAGCTGGACAAGCACCACCGATCAAGCTACAAGCCTGTCACAAAGCCGTCCTCGCTTATGTTCCTCTCCATATTTTAGAAGAATACGCTGTCTAATGAATACCGCAAAAATCATCTTGGCTTCTTCAAGCCAGACCCGTAAAGAACTGATGAACCGTCTACGTCTTGATTACGTATCGGTCGTCCCGGACATAGATGAATCACCCCAAGGTGAAAATCATGCGGATGAATTAGCCAAACGCCTAGCTTTTGAAAAAGCTCGTCATGTCGCTGAACTACATCCTGATGCGATTGTAATTGGTTCTGATCAGGTCGCTTGGCGTGAAGGCGCACCAGATATCTTTATGGGTAAGCCTTTAACAATAGAAAAGGCCATTCGCCAGCTACAGGCCAATTCGGACAAGATTGTGTACTTCAGTACAGCACTCAGCGTTCAGCAGAAATCTACCGGTTTTGAACGTACGCTGGTAGAACATTATAAAGTCAAATTCCGCAAACTGTCTCAAGCAGAAATTGAGCGTTATGTAGAGATCGAACAGCCCCTGCATTGTGCCGGTAGCTTTAAATGTGAAAGTCTTGGGATTAGCCTGTTTGAAACCATGATCGGGCAGGATCAAACTACCCTGATGGGTATGCCGATGATTCAGCTATGCAATATTCTGCGTGAGCTAAAGGTTTTAGTTCCTTAATCTCCTTTATTTTAGGCTTTATTTATGTCCCTATCTCTAGACGTTTTAGGCGGTATTACCGCTGAACAATTCCTTGCCGAATACTGGCAGAAAAAACCGCTGCTGGTACGTAATGCCATGCCTGAAATCGCAGGCCTGCTAGAACCTGATGATGTGATGGAGCTGGCACTTGAAGAAAATGTCACTGCACGTCTAATCAAGCAGAAAGATCGTGATCCAAATCAGTGGTCGGTAAAGACATCTCCTTTATTAAAAGCTGATTTCCAGAAGATGCCTAAGCTCTGGACTTTACTGGTTCAGGCTGTGGATCACTATTCTTTCGATCTGTCTGAACTCTGGAAAAAATTTGCCTTTATCCCTCAATGGCGTCGTGATGACATCATGGTGTCTTATGCGCCTCAAGGCGGTTCAGTCGGTCAACATTTCGACTTTTATGATGTTTTTCTGGTTCAAGGCTATGGTCATCGCCGCTGGCAACTGGGGCAAATGTGTGATGCCGAGACCGAACTTGTACCGGGACAGCCATTAAAATTATTGCCAGAAATGGATGTGAATTTTGATGAAGTCCTTGCACCCGGTGATTTGCTGTATGTTCCACCCGGCCTTTCCCACTACGGCGTAGCAGAAGATGACTGTCTGACTTTCTCTTTTGGTTTCCGTATGCCAAATGTCAGTGACATGATGGACCGTGTAGGCGATAAATTTTCGGAAAATGAAGTCTTACGCAATCCATTGACTGACATTATTCGTGATCAAATTAGTGCTGCGGGTGAAGTCACAGGCAATGAACTTGAATATCTGAAAGGCAAAATCATGGAGCATTTGCATAACTCCAACGTGCTTGAAGACGCCATCATGAGCCTGATGTCAGAACCAAAATATGAAGAGAATATCCCAGAAGCCGAAGAAATTGGTACAGGCGATCTGGAAGAAGCACTTGATCAAGGCTATAGCCTGATGCTCGAACCCGCTTCACGCCTGCTCTATACAAAAGAAGACAGTGAAACCTTGTTCTGGGCCAATGGTGAAGGAATCTGTATTTCTGAAGCATTTACCGCAAAACTGAAGCAGATTGCTGATGGTGAGCGTGTCTTACTGGATGAAGATTTCGCTGACGAAGATATGCTGGAGGATGTTGCTGAGCTATTGAATGATTCTGTACTGATGCTAGTGCCACCGGCTGAAGAAGAGTAAGTTTTTATATCTTGGTCATTTAAATCTATAAAAAAAGGAGGATCATATGGTCCTCCTTTTTTATGTCTGGATAATTTTGAGATGACTAAGGCTGATAGAGTTCCATCACCACGTGTACGCAGGTATTACCTTTTACAGACTGAATATCCAGCATTCCACCCATACGTTCAATGCGCATTTTCATACTGCGCATACCAATACTCATGCCGTTTTTCTGCACCATCTCTGGATTAAAACCAACCCCATTGTCCTGAATTTTTAAAGTCAGTTGATGTGGTTGTGTATATTCCATACTCACACTCACTTTTGTGGCCTGACTATGCTTGATAATATTGGTCAGGCTTTCTTCTACCACACGAATCAGGGTCAGACATTGCAAAGCCGTAGGTTCACGTTGCCAAACTTTAGGAAATGACCATTCTACGGCAATATCCATTTCTTCCAGCAACTGGGTAAAGCGGTACCGTACTGGCGCAATCCAGATCACTGGCGTTTCAGGCACTTTATTGTCAATAGAAGAACCGCTATCGATGATTTGACGCAGGTCATCCCTAAGCAGCTTCAGCATAGATAAAAACTGTCGATTGGAAATGTTTTCGGTGCTTTGATCCACCAGAATCATGGAACGTACAATCGAACCACCCAGTCCATCATGCAGTTCATGTGAAAGATTAATCCGTTCCTGCAAGCGCACATTATCCAGTTCCAGCTTATGCTGATCACTCAGGCTTTTATTTAGATCTGCACTGACTTGCCGTACTTTTGATTCTAACTGCGTATTAAATTTTTCGATCTTTTTGATATTACGATTCAGTCGTGTCCCCATAATTAGCACAACAAACAGGATAATAATCGGTGATGTATAAGGGGATAAAGGTGAGAATTCACTAACCGCCGTTCGCCCCAGAATGATCAGATCTATAATGACACACAGTAAAATTCCCCACAGACAAAGCATCAGAAACAGATATTCCCCATTGCGGGTTTTAATGGCCCAGTAGCTGACATAAAGGACACAACTAATATAAAGCAGCACATATGAGACAAAAGCGACACTGAGCACCGCTTCTAAATACTCTAAAGAACTGGCTATGATGAATACACTGAATAAAGCAGTAACCCCGATAAGTCCCCGCTCCAAACGCTGAAATTTCTGCTTTAAGAACCGAATTAGATACAGACAAAAACAGTGCATATAGAGGATAAAGAAAATCAGATTGGCTTTACTGGCCCATATGCTGGAGGGAAAAGGAAAATTCTCTGTGGTTAATATATTGGAGATAAACAGAATCCACAATAATGAACTCAGCGCCAGCCAGCCAAAAGTGGTTTCTGAACGTCGGAATAGCCAGATAATCAGGCTAATGACTCCAATCGTACCGGATAGAATCATATTGATCTGAAAGAGCGTACGGCGATCCCAGATCTTTTTTGAGTAATGCTGGTCATTGGCAATAACATTATGGAATTCAATTCTGCCAAGCCCTGCACCCTGGAAACTATAGCCTCGTACATAAATCAGCAGTTCATTGTCTGTCTGCTTCAAGCCTGCAATAGGCAAAATCCAGTAACGTGGTACATTCCAGCTTTTAGACAAAGGCTCTTGCAGATTTTGATCCGACCACAGCAGATCATCATTCAGGAAAACAGCTCCAGCAGAATTTAGATAGTCAATCCCAAAAACAATGGGTTCAGCCAGACGTATATTGTCCCGACAAGACCAACCCCAGCGAATTTTATACCAGGCACCCCCATTATATTTCGGCCAGTTATTTTTCCAGTTATCCGGCAATGTTACAGGTTGCCAACCTCCCTCCGGAATTTCGAGATGGCTCGGCACTTGAACTTTTTGTTGCTGTTCAATGTTCACCTGACAAAGCTCGTTAATCTGAAAATTATTCTGTGCCAGACTGATGCAAGAGAACAGGCTCAGCCAGCTCCCTATCATCAATAGAGCGAAGAACCTTAATCCTTGTCTAAACATCTTGCTAACAGACAGCATTCGCACTAAAGAATACCTAAATGCCGGGCCGTGCTGACTGCTTTGGTCCGCTTGCTGACACAGAGTTTGCGGTAAATATGCTTGATATGACTTTCAACGGTATAACGTGACACACAGAGTTCATCAGCAATTTCACGATTGCTGAGCCCCTGTGCCACCAATGAAAGAATTTCTTTTTCCCGTTGGGTCAGGCTTTCCTGTTCAGGATCAGGTACGATCTGCTCCAAAGAGGAAGATGGCTCTGAACTGGAAATCTGCTTGAGAATTTCACGCGCAATAAAAGGATCAATGGGTGCGCCGCCGCGCAAAATACTGCGAATTGCCAGACTCACTTCTGTATCATCGCGTTCCTTGAGTACATAACCAGTTGCTCCTGCTTTAATTGCTTTTAGCAGACTGTTCTGAGTACTCCAAGCGGATACGACGAGTATCAAAGTTTGTGACCCGAGCTCATGTATTTTTTCTATAATTGAAATGCCATTTCCATCTGGCAGTCCAAGATCAATCAGTGCTAAACAGAACGGTTCTTGTTGCAGAAGATATTCGGCTTCCCTGACATTATTGGCGAATAGCAATACCTCATCGCTATACCCTAGATCCTTCAATATGTTCTTTAAACGGCACTGAATGACATATTCGTCTTCAACAATTAATACAGGTACCGGTAGTACGGCGTCTTGTGCTGTCATAAGCACACCCCTTATCGTTATTCTTATTACCCCATTGAAATTAAAATATAATAGGACTTACGCACTAT
>NZ_DCRI01000038.1:0-4129 GCF_002324975.1 Acinetobacter sp. UBA1496
GTTGTTAGTGGTTTGACCCACTAACAACTAACACGTTGGCTATTCATTGAGTAAATCCTAAACTCAACTAATTCTTTTATTTATCAGACAACCATTTTTCGACATTCGACGGCACATTCACGGCAAGAATCAGCACATTGCTGGCAGTGTTGATGCTCATGTTGGCTACATTCATCTGCACAGTATTCACAAGCCTTGGCACAAAGCTCACAAATTTCTTTCATAAAAGGAGATTCATTTTGCTGCATACGAGCACAGAGCTGACAAATATCTGCACAATCTAGACAACGCTGAATACATTCTCGCATCATCTCCAGATTTTCTTCTTTTAGACAGGCATTTGCACAACTGGCACAGGTAAGGTAACAGCTCATACATGCCTTTGCGCAATCTGAAAATTGGATATCGTTCATCATACTTACCTAAAGTCACTTGATTTAGGAATAAGCTAATCAAAAAAAAAGATATACACTAGGACGATTAGGTAAGGGAAAGTAAAATAGTCATAGATTTTGTTAAATGGTTTTAGATGCTGGCTTTGAGTGATTTAGCTGCTCATGTATTCAGGCACTGTTGCAAATAGGCTGACATGATAAGCTAAATATCTTATTTATTTCGAGATACAGCAGATGAATCCCTTCCATGGTCGGCACTTTCAAGGTGAAATCATTCTTTGGGCTGTTCGTTGGTATTGTAAATATGGCATCAGCTATCGTGAACTTCAAGAAATGCTCACTGAACGGGGTGTGAATGTTGACCACACCACAATTTATCGTTGGGTTCAGCGTTATGCTCCAGAAATGGAAAAACGCTTACGCTGGTATTGGCGTAATCCTACAGATTTACATTCATGGCATATGGATGAGACTTATATCAAAGTGAAGGGGCGATGGACTTACCTGTATCGTGCAGTTGATCAACGTGGTCATACGATTGACTTTTACCTTTCCGCTAGACGGAACAGTAAATCAGCCTATTGTTTTTTAGGAAAAATCTTCAATACGGTGAAAAAATGGAAAATTCCACGGGTCATCAATACAGATAAAGCAGCGACCTATGGCCATGCTTTATCACGGTTAAAGCGAGAAGGAAAATGTCCAGTAGATATTGAGCACAGGCAGATTAAGTATAAAAATAATGTCATTGAATGTGATCATGGTAAGTTAAAGCGGATCATCAGGGCCACATTAGGATTCAAATCTATGAAGACGGCTTATGCCACAATCAAAGGTATTGAAGTCATGCGTGCACTACGTAAAGGACAAGCATCGTCATTTTATTATGGTCAGCCTCAAGGTGAAGTGTGTCTAATCAACAGGGTTTTCGGTCTCTAAGCACTTTTAAAAAGGAACTTCATCGACTCAAATCTCTATTTGCAACAGTGCCCCCTTAGCAATGGCAGCTATAGTTCAGTTCATTGGGAATAGAAATGAACAAGCAGAAAAAGTGGCTGAAAGCCTAAACTTATTTCCTGTACCTGCCACAGCCCTAGTTTTGTTTATCGTCCTAGCATCAGTTATGCCTCAAATTGGGCTTGCAAAAAGTGCAGCTCTTCAAGCTTTACCAATTTATATTTCTTTTGCCATTATTGCTCCATTCGTGGGTTGGATAATTGCTCGTATTTTTCGATTAGAATCTGGCTCTGCTAGTGCTGTGTCCTTTTCAGCATCATATAGAAATTCATTTGTTATTCTTCCATTAGCTTTTGCAATTCCGGGAAGTATGCCCATAATTCCTGCTGTAATCTTGACTCAGACTATCGTTGAACTATGCTTTTTACCAATCTATATTCGTCTGATACCTCGACTATTCAAAACCTAGAGATTTAAACATTTAAGTAGTTGTTATAGTTAGATAAAAGTATTCAGAAGCCCACGCTTACATCGAGTAATTTAATAAAGGGGGGGGAGCTAGCTCCCCCCCTCTTTTATTCATTTGCTAATTAAAACTTACTCGCAACTTGATATGTGATGAATGAAAAGATGTAGGCTAATGCAAACAAATAAGTTGCCATAATGATGGGCTGTTTCCAGCTGCCAGTTTCTCGTCTAATTGTTGCTAACGTAGCAAGACAATGGGGAGCAAAAATAAACCATACCAATAATGATAAACCTGTGGCTAACCCCCATCCATCCGGGCCTGAAATTTGACTTAACAGACTTTGAGTTACTGTATCTTCATCACCTGACATCGCATAAATCACCCCAAGAGCAGCAATTACAACTTCCCTTGCTGCCATAGCAGGAATGAGTGCAATACATATTTCCCATGTAAACCCAATAGGCGCAAATATAGGATGAATTAAATGTCCTAACTGACCAGCTAAACTATAGTTAATGGCCGGCATGCTTGCATTATCTGGTGGTTGAGGGAACGTGACTAGCACCCATAACAAGATAGACAGTGCGACGATAATGCCACCAACTCGTTTTAAGAAAATAGTTGCCCTATCATATAAGCCTAATGCAATATTTCTAATATCTGGAATTCGGTATGTGGGAAGTTCAAAAATAAAAATACTTTCAGTTTTATCTTTTCGAACCAACTTCAGAAAGACTGAAACTAATAACGCTGAGACTATTCCCGACATATAAAGACCAAAAAGGACTAATCCTTGCAGACTTAACCAGCCGTAGATTAATTGGTTCGGAATAAATGCCGCGATCAATAAAGCATATACTGGCAATCTTGCTGAACAGGTCATCAAGGGTGCAATCATAATTGTTGCTAATCGGTCCCGTTCAGAGCTGATACTTCTGGTTGCCATAATTCCGGGAATCGCACAAGCAAAACTGGATAGCAGAGGAATAAATGAACGGCCGCTAAGCCCGGCTTTAGACATTAATTTATCTAAAAGAAATGCTGCTCGGGGTAAATAGCCTGACTCTTCAAGCATTAAAATGAAGAAGAATAAAATCAAAATCTGAGGCATATATGCAAGCACGCTACCTGCACCAGCAATTACCCCATCCACAACCAAGCTTTTTAATAGAGGATGTTGGATTAGTGGTCCAATAAAATCACTGAGCCATGCGACAAAATTTTCAATGAATTCAATAAAAGGCGTTGCCCATATAAATACCGCCTGGAACATCACAAACATGGTTAAAGTTAAGATTACTAAACCCAATACAGGATGTAGAAAAATTTTATCTAGAAATGCGGTTCTTTTATCACCACTGTCATTATTTAAAATAACTTGTTTGGTGATTTGTTTGACCTGTTCAAAATGACTTAATTCAGAATGATAAGGAGTAATAAAAAGATTTTTTTGATCTAATTGATTAATTAAATCTTGAATTCCTTTTGTTTTAACTGCGACAGCTTCAACTACAGGGATACCTAACAGTTGAGACAGTTTATCCTTATCAATGGAAATACCACGCTTTTTGACCTCATCCATCATATTTAATACAAGAATCATAGGGCGATTTAGAGCACGAACTTCGAGAACCAAGCTCAAATGTAAGCTTAAATTTGTGGCATCTACAACGCATATAAAAATATCGGGTAGAATTTCACCTTTTAGCTCGCCCAAACAAACTGCCCTGGTGACTTCTTCATCTAAACTACTAGGTTTTAAACTGTAAGTTCCGGGTAAGTCCAATACTCGTATTGCATCACCAGAAGGTAATTTAAAAGAACCTTCTTTTCTTTCTACGGTAACCCCAGCATAGTTGGCAACTTTTTGTCGCGTACCAGTAAGCGTATTAAATAAAGAGGTTTTTCCGCAATTTGGATTACCGACTAATGCAATGTTCTTAATCTTCATTGGATACTAACTCTACAAAAATTCTTTCAGCTTCATTCTTTCTTAATGCGAATCTTGAAGTTTCAATTTGAACTAAAACAGGATCTCCGCCAAAAACACCTTTAGTGAGTACTTGTAGAGTTTCACCCTCTCTAAAACCTAATAGTTGGAGCCGTTCCAATACGGGATCAGTGGTATGACTGTATTGATTACCTTTTTTGAGATCTCTAATTTTGACGATCTGATTTTGTTTAACTTGAAATAGATTCATTTTCGATACTCTTACTTCAAAGCCAAAATCTTTCGAGCACCATTAAGCACGAATAAAGAAACCAGGATGCCAATGATTAAGTCTGGGTAAGCTGATCCCGTCCACGC
>NZ_DCRI01000038.1:4300-4679 GCF_002324975.1 Acinetobacter sp. UBA1496
GAATCGTCTAATGACATCAATAATCACGATGACAGCAAGTAATAACTGAATCCAACCTGCGAAATGGGCTGCTTTCACTTGATATTTCGCAGCTTTTCCGACGGCATATAGCGCAATACCATAAACGGCTGCATCGGCAAACATATCTAGAGAATCAGCAATCAATCCTGTAGACGCAGCAATAATTCCGCTGATGAATTCTATAAAGAAAAGTAGAGCATTAATGCCTAATAACAGTTTAAGTACTTTAGCTTGTCTCACAGGATCAGGTTCATTAGGTATATCGCCTGAAGAAAGCTGTGTTTCATCAAGTTTCGCCCCAAAACCCAGTCCTTCAAGTTTGGCCGTAATTTGCTGACTCCCTTCATTATGGAAGACT
>NZ_DCRI01000118.1:0-25420 GCF_002324975.1 Acinetobacter sp. UBA1496
GTCGAACTCAGGTTATTTATTCTGGAGAACGGACCAGACTTAAAAAATGCAAATGGCGCTCATATTGGTCAATGATGTCCTGGATCAAATCTTCCTGAGTCCATTCCATCACATCATAATTTTGCCCCCCTTCCCTTAAAAAGACTTCTGCCTGATAAGATTGCGGAGAATCTGCATCCGGCATAAAGCTCGGTGCTAAAGTTTGGGTAGCAATGACCTGATAAATGAAGTTCATTTCATTCTGATGATCGACACGTAACTCGATCCCATCTTCCAGTTTAAAGATTTTCACCTGGATGTGACGACGTTTCAGTTCAGCCTGAAAACTGTTAAAAGCTTTGCTGACCATCGTATCAATATAATCACGTACTTCATCATGCGTATGCGGATAATGCATAATTAAACCGAGTCGCTGTTGCCAGCTACGCGGGTTCTGAATGGCCCGCGGGGTAATACGTGCAGCTTGTAGCGCATGCATTTTCGTTACATCCAGATGCAGGGCCTTAATCAGTCCCCAGCAAATCAGCAGCATAATAAATGTAAACGGTAACGCACTCATGATCGTAGCCGACTGCAGGGCCTCTAGGCCACCCGCCAGTAACAGAATGATGGCCAATAAAGCCATTAATACAGTCCAGAACAGACGCTGCCAGGTTGGTGAATTTTCGGTTTTGGCAGTGAGATAATCCGTGACTAATGATCCTGAATCTGCTGAAGTGACAAAGAACAGGATAACCAATACCGTAGCGATAATACTGGTGACTGAATTAAATGGCAGATTACCTAAAAATTCGAACAATGCTACCGAGGAGTCACGTTGTACTGCTTCAAGCAGATTGGTATTGGCCTCATGCATGATACTGAATAATGCAGCATTGCCCATAAAGCCCATCCAGATCAGGGTAAATCCGGTAGGAATCAGTAGAACCCCCAAAATGAACTCGCGGATACTGCGGCCTTCGGATACTCGGGCAATAAACATCCCAACAAATGGTGACCAGGAAATCCACCAGGCCCAATACATAATGGTCCAGCCACCAATCCAGCCACTAGGCTGATAGGCATACAGATTAAAGGTCATACTGAACAGGTTTGCAACATACTGTCCAGAATTCTGAATAGTGGTCTGCAGAAGATAGATGCTTGGACCGGTAACAAAAACAAAGATGAGTAACAGTAAGGCAAGCAGCAGATTCAGTTCAGCTAGGCGTTTGATGCCCTTATCCAAACCAAAAAATACGGACATTGATGCCATTACAGTGACGGCAATAATCAAAATGACCTGAGTACTGGGGGTCTGCTCAACTCCAAATAGGTAATTCAGACCCGAATTAATCTGGGTCACCCCAAAACCTAAAGTTGTCGCAACCCCAAATACTGTCCCTAAGGTGGCAAAAGTATCTACCCCATCTCCGATCGGGCCATGAATCCGGTTACCGATCAGTGGATATAAGGCGGAGCGAACTTTTAAAGGCAGATTATGTCGATACGCAAAATAGGCCAATGACAGACCCACAATGGTGTAAATCGCCCAGGCATGCAGGCCCCAGTGGAAGAAAGTCACGCGAATAGCTTGCTGCGCGGCCAGTACAGTTTTTGGTTCACCAGCAGGCGGTGTGACATAATGCATAACCGGTTCGGCAACACCGAAAAACATCAGGCCGATCCCCATGCCTGCGGTAAACAGCATGGCAAACCAGGATGCCTGGCTGTATTTTGGCTGACTATGGTCGGGCCCGAGTTTGATTTTCCCCATATCAGACAGAGCAATATAAATCAAAACAATCAGGAAGATCGCCACGGAGAGGACATAAAACCAGCTAAATGAAGTGGTAATCCACGCATTCATTTGCTTGGTCAACAGGTCAAATGAATCAGGTGCCAGTATTACCAGTCCCAAAAAAATGGCGATAATCACCACTGTACTAATAAAGACATTCGGATTGATATTGGCAAACCAGGATGAAGGTTTGGAAGGCATAGATCCCCCATTTTTTTAATAGATTGAATGCCGGGAGGCTTGAATCATTATTGATAAGTAAAAACATTCTGATCGAGAGAATTACGATCAAAGATACGTTTTGGACCTTAAGATTTTAAAATATTCAAGAAAATAAAGCCGTTAAGTTACTGTAACCAAGCTATACAGCTCTGTACGTTCTATTCCTCAGGCTTTCTATGCTTATGTGGTATATGAGTCTGTTTAGGAAGATGGGAAATATACTGTAAGGCAATCAGACGCGAGACTATTAAGGCCAGATACATCACCCCGACAAACATCTGGATAATGGCCAACATCCGTGCGACCGGGCTGACCGGCATCACATCAGATAATCCTGTAGCAGACTGTACACTAAAGCTCAGAAAGAGCAGATCCAGCCACGGCTGATAAGCCTGCAACTCAGGATCTGAAAAGCTGTAAGGCACCCATAACTGGCAAATGCTATAGAGAAAAGCAAAGCCCCAAGCCAGTAACGTAAAAACTGCTCCCGCTGCAAACAGCTCATCCTTGGTCAGATAACGGTCATGAAACATATAACGTAACAGGCCATACGCTGCACTGAAATAGGCGCTGGCTTCAAACAGATGCGCAACGATCATGATCCAGGTATAGCGTAGCCCCAGCACAATCAATGACGAAAAGAAGATGGCGCCTGCGACAAAGATGAGTCCCAGAATGGTAAACATCGGAGTCTGACGAATCACCTTGGCAATTACCAGCAAGACCACCACCCCTAGCATCCATGTACCCGCGCGATAAGACACACTGTCATAACTCAGCATCGACAGGATCAGAATCAGTAATTGTAGGCATAGCAGCCACGCAGAAGGCAGATACTTAAAATGGGTCCAGAATCGTAGCAGAGAGTGCTTCATGAGATTTGTCTTGATGTCCTGTCGAGCATTATTATTGTTATCGCTGGCTTAACATAGCATGATCTAGCTGATGGTTAGAAACAGGATTGTATAAAAATCATTGAAATCTCAGTTAAAAATAGCTGTATTTAATTTTAGATAACCTATCCCAAAGTATTTCATTGGGTAGCTCAGGTATTTTATCGCTATAAAAAAGCCCCCATCAGGAGGCTTTTTTAGGACATCAGATCTTAGTGATCAGATGCACCTGAGATTCCAATACCTGTTTGTGAGCGAACAAACTGTGCATCGAAAGCTTTGCGTTCTGCCTGTGCTTTCACTGAGCGGTCTGTGATGGAGAAGAACCAGCAGCAGAAGAAAGACAGTGGCATTGCAAATAATGCAGGACCATTAAATGGAACGACTGGTGTATCTGAAATCGCGAAAGTATCTACCCAAACGGCTTTAGATAATACGATCAGTACTACCGCAGTCACCAGGCCAACCACGCCACCAATGACAGCACCACGTGTGGTCAGGCCTTTCCAGAACATAGACAGAACCAGTACCGGGAAGTTGGCACATGCGGCTACCGAGAATGCCAGACCCACCATGAAGGCAACGTTTTGCTTCTCGAACAGGATTCCCAAGATCATCGCAAAGATAGCAAGACCAAGAGTCGCAATTTTAGACATGCGCAGTTCAGATTCAGGTGTAGTACGACCTTTCTTGAATACGTTTGCATACAAGTCATGTGAAATTGCTGAAGCACCTGACAGGGTCAAACCAGCTACTACTGCAAGAATCGTTGCGAATGCCACTGCAGAAATGAAGCCCATGAACAGGTCACCACCCACAGCATCTGCCAGGTGAACCGCAGCCATGTTGTTACCGCCAACTAGCTCTAACTTGCCTGTGATTGCCATTTTCGCAATGTCCAGGAACTGCGGGTTATTCGCTACGTATAGAATCGCACCGAAACCGATAATGAAGGTTAACAGGTAGAAGTAACCGATAAAGCCTGTCGCAACCACCACTGATTTACGTGCTTCTTTGGCATCTTTTACTGTGAAGAAGCGCATCAGGATATGTGGCAGACCTGCTGTACCAAACATCAGCGCCAGACCGAGAGAAATCGCATCGACAGGATTCGAAGCCAGGTTACCTGGGCCCATGATCTTGGTTGCATCTGCAAGGCTCAAGTCATGAACTTTAGAGTAAACCTGAATCGATTGTTCAAACATATTGGTGAAGCTGAAACCTACGCCCTTCATCACCATGAAAGCCATAAATGTCGCACCAGACAACAGCATCACGGCTTTAATGATCTGTACCCAAGTCGTTGCCAGCATGCCACCGAAGATTACATAAGCCATCATCAGTAGGCCAACAATCACTACAGCAATGTTGTAGTTCAGGCCGAAGAGCAACTTGATTAACTGACCTGCACCCACCATCTGTGCGATCAGGTAGAACGCCACTACAACCAGTGAACTTAATGCAGCCAGAGTACGCACTGGTTTTTCTTCCAGACGGAACGACACTACATCAGACAGGTTAAATTTACCCAGGTTACGCAAACGTTCTGCCACCAGGAATAAAACGATTGGCCAACCCACCATGAAGCCTAGTGAGTACAGCAATCCGTCAAAACCTGACAGGAATACCATCGCGGAAATACCCAGGAAAGATGCTGCAGACATGAAGTCACCAGCAATGGCCAGACCGTTCTGGAAGCCAGAAATCCCGCCGCCGGCAGTATAGAAATCATTGGTATTTGTGGTTTGTTTGGCAGCCCATTTGGTAATAAATAAGGTTGCTCCAACGAAAATCACAAACATGATAATCGCATGCCAGTTGGTCGCTTGCTGCTCCGCAGCACCCAGATCTGGTCCAGCAAATGCCATTGCCGAGCTGAGCAAGGTCAGCGCCGCAGCAGCAAGCGCTTGATATGAAATCCCTTTCATCTTAGTGTTGCCCCTTTTCTTTTGTAATCGCTTCCACTTCCTGAATCGCTTCTCTGTTCAGCTGATCAAGTTTGTTATTGGCAATGTAGGAATACACCCAGCACAATATAAAAGACAAAATAATGATACCGATACCTAGAGGTACACCCCAGGTCGTTACACCGCCAGAAATTGAAGACAATAGAAATTCTTTGTTGTAGCCAACAAGCAACATGAAACCGACATAGACAAATAGCATGATGCCGGTTAAGGTCCAGCTCAGCATACTTTTTCTACGTACCATTTCTTTGAATTTGGGATTCTGTAGAATTCTTTCTACTTGTGCCTCATCCATAGTTACACTCCTGTAGCCCCACCATGGGCTTACTATTTTTTAATTCGAATTATCACTGTTGCAAAATAACAACATTTAGAATGACTTGTAATTTAGACTTTGGTCGTTAAAAAATGATCAATTTAAACTGCTGAGTGCATGATGCGGTATCATAGCGTCATGCACAGTACACATCAGGCTATATGAACAGTTGGCTCATCATAGGGGTGCTCGCCCTCTATATCACTTTACTCTTTACTTGCGCTTTCTATGGGGAAAAACATGCCAGCCGGCTCAGTACCCGTGGCCGTATGCTATTGTTTAGTTTAACTTTAGGCGTCTATTGTTCTTCCTGGACATTTTATGGCGCGACTGGCGCTGCAGTTCGTGAAGGAATTATTTTCCTGCCGATCTATCTTGGTCCCCTGCTCTTTGTCGCGATTGGTTACGATATCTGGCGCCGTCTGGGACGGGTACGCCAGCATCATGCCATTTCATCGATCGCAGACTTTGTCGCTGCACGTTATGGTAAAAGTGGGCCTCTGGCTTCGCTGGTCACCATTCTGGCGGTAATCGCCATCATTCCCTATCTGGCCTTACAGTTACGTGCAATTGCCTTGAGTGCGGCGGTCATTCTGGAACCTTCCGCGGGGATTGCCAGTACGACTAATAGCGTACTGTTCCTGACCGGCGTCCTGGCAATCCTGGCAATGATTTTCGGTACCCGGCAGATTGCCAACACTGAACAGCATGGCGGTCTGATGCTGGCTGTCGCCTTTGAGTCCTTCGTCAAGCTATTTGCCCTGCTAGCCGTAGCCTGTTTCTTTATTTTTGAAGCACCAGAAAATCTGCCTCAGATCAGTAGCGATATTCAGTCTACTTTCCATGATGTACAGCTGTTTGGCGTACCGGAAAGCTTCTGGGTTCAGACTTTGCTGGCTGCACTGGCGATTATCTGTTTACCGCGTCAGTTTCATGTGGCTGTGGTTGAATTACGGGATGAGCAACATATCCGTGGTGCACGGCGCTGGTTTGCCATTTATCTGATTCTGACCACGCTGGCGATTATCCCGATTGCCAGCTGGGCACTGCATGCGGCCCCCCAATATTTAGCGATTCCTGATGTCGCGGTACTGTCTTTACCGCTTAGCTATAATCAGGACTGGCTAACTTTATTGGCCTTCTTAGGCGGTTTCTCGGCTTCCACCGGCATGCTGCTGGTATCTTCAGTCGCCCTATCAATCATGCTAAGTAATGACCTGATCATGCCGGCGCTCTGGCGCTTAAACCTGATCTCACGGCATGACAAGCGTTTGCCACTGGTACTGAAATTTACCCGCCGGATCTGTATTCTGGCCGTGATGTTGATGGGCTTCCTGTTCTTCAACTTCTTTAATGATATTGACCAGCTTTCTGTTTTTGGCCTGTTGGCCTTTAGTGCTGTGGCACAGTTCGCCCCTGCTCTGATTGGTGGTCTGTATTGGCGTGGTGGGAGTAAGCAAGGCGTATATGCCGGTCTGCTGACTGGTTTTGCACTGTGGTCGTATACTCTGCTATTACCAACGATTTTGCGTAGCCTGCCAGAAGCTTATCAGCAGTTCAGCCAGAGTTTTCTGGAACAGGGTCCTTTGGGCTGGAACTGGTTACGTCCTGAAGCCCTGATCGGTTTCGAATCTTTTGATCCTTTAACGCATGGTGTGGTCTGGGCACTAGGTCTGAACACATTCCTATATATCTGGGTTTCCCGGATGTTCCGTCCAAGTGTGGCTGAACAGATTCAGGCGGAAAGTTTCTTCTACTATGAAACCAAGCCGCTTCCTTCTCAAAGTCCATCTACTGATGTCAGCTACTCGCATCAGGATGTGGCCCGTTTAAAAGTTGGTGACCTGATTACGCTGGCCAAGCGCATTACCGGTGAAGGTCCAACCATGCAGGCCTTCCAGCAGTTCTGTGCTCAAAATAGTGTGGAACTGAATGAAAATAGCAGTGCCAATGGCATGTGGTGGCGTTTTACTGAGCAGTATCTGGCCGGTACCATTGGTGCAGCATCGGCACGTACCTTGCTGACTACAGCGATGGTCAATAATGGCCTGGCCTTGGGTCAGGTGGCGAATATTCTGGATCAGGCCTCACAATGGCAGCGGTTTAACCAGAACCTGATTATGACCATGATTGACCATATGACCCAAGGGGTGAGTGTGGTTGATGAAAACATGTGTCTGGTCGCCTGGAACAACCAGTACCTGAAACTGTTCGATTATCCAAAAGATATTGTTTATGTCGGTTGCCCAATCGCTGATCTGATCCGTTATAACGCTGAACGTGGTGAATGCGGTCCGGGTTCGGTTGAAGAACATGTGCGTAAACGGATTCACTGGATGCAGGTTGGTAGTGCGCATGAATTTGAACGGATCCGTAAAGATGGCCGCGTGATTCAGATGCGGGGTAATCCAATTGAAGGTGGTGGTTTCGTCACGACCTTTGCTGATATTACTGCCTTCCGTGAAAATGAAGCGGTACTAGAAGCCCGGGTTCAGGATCGTACCCAGCAGCTCGCTGATGCCCTGTCTGAACAGCAACTGGCGCGTGAACAGGCTGATAAAGCCAATATGTCCAAGAGCCGCTTTATTGCCGCAGCCAGTCATGACCTATTACAGCCAATGCATGCTGCACGTCTGTTCAGTACAGCGCTGGAGCAAAGCGTACAAAGTGAAGAAGATCGTAAGACCCTGCAGCAACTGGATCGTGCCCTGCATGGGGCAGAAAGCATGCTCTCTGCGCTGCTGGATATTGCCCGACTGGAAGGCGGTACGATTCAGCCGAAACGCCAGGCTTATCCACTGCATGATTTATTAAGTGATCTGGAACTGCAATTCAAATCCATTGCGGCACAGCGTGGCATCAAACTGCGAGTACATGATGCCCAGTTCTGGATTGACACCGATCCACAATGGATTCGCCGGATTATCCAGAACTTTGTTAGCAATGCTTTGCGTTATACCGCCAAAGGTAAGGTCGTGGTCGGTGTACTGCGTTCTAGCAACCGGCCAAATCATATCCGGATCGGGGTTTGGGATACCGGTCCTGGTATTGCTGAAGAACAGCGCATCAAGCTGTTCCAGGAATTCGAGCGATGTGGCCATACTTCACCTTGGGGTGAACAAGGTCTGGGGCTTGGCCTCGCCATCGTGCAGCGTATGACTGGTTTACTAGATTATCCAGTTCATGTTTCTTCCGAGCTGGGCAAAGGTTCCTGCTTCATGATTGAAGTGCCACTGACCGCAGCACCGAAAGTCGTTGCCGCCCCTGTTCAGGCTGTGCCATTGAAGTCCAAGGCCTTTAAGATTCTATGTCTGGACAATGATGAAACTATTCTGGAAGGCATGTCGACCTTATTGACCAAATGGGGTTATCAGGTCTTTAAAGCCACCGAACCAGAACAGGCAGCCGAAATGATCCAGCAGGAAAATATTCAGGTCTGGCTGGTGGATCAGCATTTAAATCAGGACAAGATCGGTCTGGACTTTATTCTGGAACATCGCAGCAGTGATATTCCGGTGGCATTAATTACCGCAGATTCTGATCCGGAATTGCCACAGCGCCTGAAGGATTTAAATATTGTCCTGCTGAAAAAACCGTTGAAGCCTGCTTCACTCCGTTCCTGGTTATCCGGTCTGAAAATCTCGGGTAGCTAGAACTTTTTATTTTCATCTCAATGCCCATTTTAATGATTTAAAGTGGGCATTTTTTATACCAAACAAATACCTTTTTTTACCTGACTGGCAAAAAAATCAGGCCAATGTGCTAAAAGCACCAAATTTCACATAATTCCTGCTGATAAATTGCTCAAAATTATCATTTCAGCATTCTCTATGGCAAAAGCCACCAATTCTATTAATATACATGTGTACACCTAGTTACAATTATTTAAGTTGTTGTTTTAAATTAATTTTTAATCCTATTTTATGGCAGATAGAACTTTGGTCGTATTTTTAATACAACAGGCTTAGCTCTAAAAATAGACAATATAAGAAACGATCAGTTTCCATCTGACAATGCCTAAATCCTTTTGGCAGCTGGTCTATTTGCACTGCTAGATAGGAGTTATAAAAATGAAACTCGATGAATCAATTGCTCAGCTTCCCGCACAGACTCAGCAATTCCATCGCCAATATGGTGCTAATGCCTTATTACCCGGCATCGACTGGGCACAAATGTTTAAATACAGCAACCTCGACGATACCCAGATTCAGGCACTTGAAACCCTGTATCAGCATGCAGTTCCTTTAGCCCTGCAAGTTTTCGATGAACTGCATTTTGATGTCTTTGAACCTTATGCCTATAAACCGCAAGGTTTAGGTTTATTTGAACGTCTGGCTGAACAGGAAAACAAGTTGATTGAATCTCTGGAAGCGGAAGTCGAAGATTTACCAGCAAAAACCCGTCATCAGATCTGGAGTATGCTGCTGCGTGGTGGCGCTGTTCTGGTCTTTAAAGCGTGGCTCGGTAAAGTAAAGAATGAAGAAGATTGTCTGGACACGACCCAATTTGATGAACTCTCTGATCTGCTATTTATCAAAACCTGTCCGCATGAACTGGCAGAGCACTTACAGGTCGATCCGAATAGCACAGACGAGCATGTGTTCCTGATGTATGAAGATGAAGTTTATCTGGACCGTTTTAACAGTCTGGAAACTGCTGCCCTGTTTGTAGACTTAGGGGTTTATGATGCAACTTTCCTGAGTCTGCGTGATGACCGCGTGGCAGAATATCTGATCTCCAAAGGCTATGTCACTCAAGAACAAATTGATGAATTGCAATCCGCACTGAATCCCATGTTCTGTACCGATGTTACCCAAAAACAGGATTATATTGCTTAATCCGCAATATTCTCTCAATAAAAAAGACCTCCTCTGAGGTCTTTTTTATTATGTAAGCTGCATCACTTACATTTTCTTTTCTTCAATATTCAAGGCATTAATAGCAAGCACGGCTTGGGTACGGTTTTGTACACCCAGCTTACGGAAGATTGCTGTCACGTGCGCTTTAATGGTGGCTTCTGAAACATCCAGTTCATAAGCAATCTGTTTGTTCAGCAGGCCTTCGGCTACCATCATCAAGACACGGAACTGTTGTGGTGTTAATGATTGAATCCGTTCTGCCAATGCAGTTTCATCTGCAGCACGTGGATCAAAGTTCATGTTGGCTGGCAGATTGGGTGGTAACCAGATTTCTCCTTCGAGGACTTCACGAATCGCTTCACCAATATGGCTTGGATGCGCAGATTTTGGAATATAGCCCATTGCACCATGTGCAATCGCACGCTGGATAATGCTGGCTTCTTCGTGAGCAGAAACGACAATAATTGGAATCGAAGGATATTGGGCGCGAACGTGGACCAGAGCAGAAAAGCCCGATGCACCTGGCAGGTTTAAATCCAGAAGGACAAGATCAGGCTCAGGACCATTTTCTAGACGTTCATAAAATTCATTGACTGCTGCAGTTTCATGAATCTGCGCTTGTGGCAGACTATAACGAACAGCTTGGATCAGAGCATGACGAAACAGTGGATGATCATCAACGATTAAAATATTCATAGGACGTGAGAGAGATCTTGTGCACAGTAGCTCCTATTCTAACCACACAAGCCAGTTTATGGATATGCAAGATCGCCAATTTTTTAAATAATGTGGAGTTTTTCTTTAATTTTTTTAAATTTTGGCTTATTTCAATAATTCTTTAATTCTCATCACTTTTTTATATATGATTTATTCCTATTCTGCATAGCTTATCTTTATTCAATATAAATATAGTTATCAGTCATTTATCCAGCTCTCTCCATTTCGGAAGCAAATTTTCCGCTTATATAGAAAAATCAGATAACTTTTCAGCATTTCGTTATTTTACACCTACTGCGGCAATCGGGATTAATAGGGTCATTCCGAGCTTAACCATTTTTAGGTACTTCACATGTCCCATTTTTCCGAGCAAAAACCTTTAAACATCGTGGCTGTTTCTGGCGGCCTGAATCACCCATCTAAAACCGAAGCGCTGGTTCAAGCCATTCTGGATGAACTGGGTGAAGCGACGCCAATCAATGTACATTTCATCAAGTTCAGCGAAATTGGCCAGCTTTTAGGTGGCGCAATTTACCGTAACCAGTTACCGCAACGTGTGCAGGATGATCTGGCAGCCGTTGAAGCAGCAGATGCCCTGATTGTTGGTACGCCTGTTTACCGCGCTTCATTTACGGGCCTGTTCAAGCATTTCTTTGACTTCGTAGAACAAACGGCGCTGGTAGATGTACCGGTTCTTTTAGCAGCTTCTGGTGGTAGTGACCGTCATGCGCTGGTTCTTGAGCACCAATTACGCCCATTATTCAGCTTCTTCCAGGCACAAACCTTACCAATCGGGGTATATGCCACAGATCGTGACTTTACGCCTGAATACACCATTCACAGCGAATTACTCCGTGCCCGTATTACCCTGGCAGTGGCTCGTGCCCTACCGATCCTTGAATGGGCGCCAGCAAAGGGGCAGCGTGCTGAGGTCATTAAAGAAAAATCTCAGCAAGCCAACCAGAGCCTAGGCATCAACAAGCAAATCGAACAGGAAGAAGTTTTACCTTCAGCTGCAGTGCCAAGCCTGGATGCCGCAGAATCCCGTTTGCACAGCAAGAAAGTGCCAAAGACTCAAGTGGCTTAATGGCCACTTCATTCAGAGGGTAAGAATAATGTCACAAGATAAAAATATTGTATTTGCTTACTGGGTTCCAAATGTCAGTGGCGGTCTGGTGGTCAGCGATATCGAACAGCGTACGGACTGGAGCTATGACTATAATGTCCGTCTGGCGCAAACTGCTGAGAAAGCAGGTTTTGATTATGCCCTGACCCAGATCCGTTTTACTGCGGGCTATAACGCTGAAAACCAGCATGAATCAGTGAGTTTCAGTCACGGCATCCTGGCAAAAACTGAACGTTTAAAAGTGATTGCCGCGGTCTTGCCGGGTCCATGGAAGCCTGCGCTGGCAGCGAAGCAGCTGGCAACCATTGACCATCTGACCAATGGCAGAATTGCGATTAATGTCGTAAGTGGCTGGTTCCGTGGCGAGTTTGATGCAATTGGTGAAGAATGGCCGGAACATGATGAACGTTATGCACGTTCAGAAGAATTTATTCGCAGCCTGAAAGGGGTCTGGACTCAAAACAATTTTAGTTTTGATGGTAAATACTACCAGTTCAAAGACTATACCTTGAGTCCAAAACCGCTACAAAAACCGCATATTGAAATCTTCCAGGGGGGAAGTTCCCGAGCAGCGCGCGATATGGCATCTCGCGTGTCTGACTGGTACTTCACCAATGGCAATATACCTAAAGAGCTGAAAAAACAGATCGATGATATTCGTGAAAAAGCCAAAGCGAACAACCACTCTGTGAAAATTGGCGTAAATGCATTTGTGATTGCACGTGATACCGAAGAGGAAGCGCAAGCAGTACTGCGAGAAATCGTGGCCAAGGCCAATGTTCAGGCGGTGAAATCTTTCGGTGAGGCAACGCGTGAAGCGGGCGCAGCCAGTAAGGAAGGCGAAGGTAACTGGGCCAAATCTACGTTTGAAGATCTGGTGCAATATAACGATGGCTTCCGTACCAACCTGATCGGTACGCCAGAGCAGATTGCGGAACGTATCATCGAACTGAAAAAAGTCGGTGTTGATCTGGTTCTTTCAGGCTTCCTGCACTTTATTGAAGAAGTAGAATATTTCGGTGAAAAAGTCTTGCCACTCGTGCGTGAACTGGAAGCGCAGCAAGCTGAACAGCAACAAGAAGAACAAGAAGCTGAGCTCGTTTAAACTATAATAATGCTCAGCATAACGATTCATTCCCTCAAGGCTCGGCTTGAGGGATTTTTTTTGTGCAACACAGTGTTCTCGGCATAGAGATAGCCGCCTGCTTCATTCTTGACTAGAATGAAGCCAAACCCGATGAGATAGAAATTTAAATTATGTATACCGGTATCGTACAAGGCTTGGAAAAAGTCGTGGATATTCGCCAGGGCAATGGCTTCATCACTATTGTTGTGAGCAACGAAAATCAGTTTTTTCAGGATGTCTTTATTGGCGCCAGTGTTGCGATCAACGGCGTCTGCCTCACCGTAACGACCATTGATCAGAAGCTAAACCAGATTCACTTTGATATCTCCGATGTAACCCTTGCCCTCACCACCTTAAAATCTCTTCAAGTGGGTGATGAAGTGAATGTCGAACGCTCTGCCAAAGTCGGTGCAGAAAATGGCGGGCATAATCTGTATGGACACATCGAAGGCACAGCAATCATTAAAAATCTGGAACATCGTGGTGAAACCTACCATATCGACATTCAGATCCCGGATGGCAATATCAAATACTTTTTCTTAAAAGGGTTTATTGGTCTGAACGGCTGCAGCCTGACCGTCAATCGCGTCGATCGCGCCAATAGTGAAATTTCGATTGATCTGATTCCCGAAACTTTGCGTCTGACCACCTGGAAAAATGCCAAAGTAGGTGACGAAGTTAATTATGAAATTGACCAGACCACGCGCACCCTAGTGGATACCCTAGAAAATATTCACCAGCGTTAAAATGTAAGAGCCGCTTATACCATAGGCGGCTTTTTTAACTGATCATTCTGCCCATATCTACGTTTCTATACAGAATTTTCAGGGGGAATGAATAAAATAATCTGATTCCGATTCAGAACGTTATTCCCATGCAGTTGATCTGGTTCCGCCAAGACCTCCGTATACATGACCATGCCGCACTCTGGCATGCTACTCAACAAGGACCTTTCATTGCATTAGCAGTCCTCTCTCCCGAACAATGGCAACTGCATCAGGATGCCCGGATCAAAACTGATTTTTATCTGCGCCGGCTCAAATATTTAAAACAGCAGCTACAGCAACTGAATATCCCGCTGATTATATTGAATATTCCTTTATGGGAAAATTTGGCGTCAGAAATATTGAATCTATGTCAAACCCTGAAGATTGAAAACCTGCATGCCAATATCGAAGTTGGCGTCAATGAACTGGAACGTGATGCTCAGGTGCAGCAATTACTAGAACAGCAGCAAATCAGGATCGAGCTCTATCATGACCGCACCCTGTTTCCCCTCAGCAGTATCCGGAACCAGTCCAATCAACCCTATCAGGTCTATAGTGCCTTTAAGAAAAAGTGCTATGAACGGCTAATTCTGGATGTACCCACCTGCTATCCTGAGATTGAAACTCAAGATCCAATCCAATTATCAACTAAGCTCCCCAATGTTGATCTTGAAAAATTCTCAGCGGATTATATGGTAGAGCATGCTGCCCAACTTTGGCCTGCGGAGGATCGAACTGCCTTGGATCTGCTCGATGATTTTATCGAGGACAAAATGGCTCATTATAAAACCGACCGTGATCTGCCAGCAGTTGATGGTACCAGCCGCCTCTCCCCTTATCTGAATATCGGTGTTATTTCAGTTCGCCAATGTATGCAAGCTCTTTTTCAGGATGGCTATTTCCAGATTGAGGATGTGGGTCAGCAGACCTGGTTAGATGAACTCTTGTGGCGGGAATTCTATCTACAGACCCTGTTTGATTTTCCACGTGTCTCCAAACACCAACCATTTAAGCAAAATACCAATAAGATCCAGTGGCGCAATGCCCCCGAAGATCTAGCTGCCTGGCAGCAAGGCCAGACCGGAATTCCAATTGTCGATGCTGGCATGCGGCAAATGCTGGCAACTGGCTGGATGCATAACCGGGTCAGGATGATTACTGCGATGTTCCTGTGTAAGAACTTGCTGATCGACTGGCGACTGGGTGAAAGCTGGTTTATGCAGCATCTGATTGATGGCGATCTGGCTGCGAATAATGGCGGCTGGCAATGGTGCGCATCAACTGGCATGGATGCTGTGCCCTACTTCCGGATTTTTAATCCGGTCAGCCAGTCCCTGAAGTTTGATCCCAATGGAGACTATATCCGCCAGTGGGTGCCTGAACTGGCGCATCTGGATTCCAAATCCATTCATGAACCTTATGCCAAAAATCCAGATTTACAGCTGGATTATCCTAAGCCGATTGTCGATTTAAAAGCCTCTCGTGTACGAGCCATAGAAGCCTTTAAGCAGATTTAGAAGAAACTATCACTTCATCTAATATGAAAAGCCTCCAATATTGGAGGCTTTTTATTTTCATATTAAGAATAAAAACTTGGATCAGGCACTTTCCCGGTCAATACCCATTCCCCAACTTCCTGATACTTATAATCCACCGGATCATGCAAGGTCTGGGTGCGAACATTACGCCAGAAACGGTCCAGATTCAGTTTGGCTGTAGTCGCACGCGCGCCCATCACCTGAAAAATATTCTGGGTGATATAGAGAGATGTATTGGTGGCCGCGATTTTGGCTGTAGCAATCGCCACTGAAACTTCACCACGCTGCTCAGCAGTGAGATCATTGCCCAGATCCCAAGCAGCTTGTAAGGTTTGAATTGCTTTATCAGCCAGCAGACGTACACTTTCCAGCTGCACATAAAAATCGGCAAAATGCTTCTGAGTAAAGGGGTCATTTATCGCCTCTTCTACCAGTGATTTTGACCAGGCTTTTTGAGTCTGTACGGTTTGTTTGGCCACTTCAAACGCACCTTCTGCTACACCGAGGAACATGTGTACAAAGATCAGCTGGGCAATCAATGGACGTAGGCTGGAATACGGTGTACTCAGTGGACCCGGATTTAACAGCAATTCATTTTCATGAATTCTGACCTGCTCAAAATGGCTGGTGCCGCTATCGGTCTGGCGTTGACCCATATTATTCCAGTCACCGAGAAAACTTACGCCCTTACGTGCTGTTGGAATCACCCCAATGAGTAATTTTCCAGCATCGTTATAGCCTGAGCACAGTAAAATATCGGAATCAATGGAGCCGGAACAGAAGCTTTTATACCCATCAAAAATATATTCTTTTTCAGCAACTTTTGTTGCTGTAGTACGATGGTCTAGCGGATTTAAGGTATTGCCCCAGAACAGGTTTTCCCGAGCGGTCTGTTCAAACCATGGGCCATACTGTTCTGGTTGGGAAAATAATTGAACCGTTGCAATCAGCAAATGATGAAACCCATAAACATGTGCTAATGAACTATCGACTCGGGCAATGATTTGAATGGTTTTAAAAATTGTCTGCCAGTCTACTTCCTGACCGCCGTACTGTTTTGGAATAGACAGGCCCAGTAAACCGCTCTGACGAATCAGATCACGCTCGGCTTTAGGATTACCGCCCTGCTTGTCACGAGCTGCGGCTGTTTGGGCAAAAGTTTCTGTCAGTTGCTGGGCAATTTGCAGGGGAGATTGATCTAGATATTGTTGTCGTACATTCATTCTTTTGACCTAAGTTCAGCATAGTTTTAGCTTAGCAGATTGCAGCTTGGCACTATATTCGAAAGCATGCAGAGCTTATTCCTGAGACAAAAATACCGGCAAATAATGCCGGTATTTAAAAGTCTTAAATTTATGCCTGATTACGCTGCACTTCAGCAATTAACTGATCCACGACCTGTGGTTCAGCCAGAGTCGAGGTATCGCCTAGACTATCTAGCTCATTGGCAGCAATCTTTCTTAAGATCCGGCGCATAATTTTTCCTGAACGCGTTTTAGGTAAAGCAGGTGCCCAATGCAAGGCGTCTGGCGTTGCCACTGGTCCTAAAATTTTACGCACCCAAGCCACCAGTTCACCGCGCAACTGTTCAGTACTTTCAGTCCCTGCCTGCAAGGTAACAAAGGCACAAATTCCCTGTCCTTTGATGTCATGCGGCATACCGACAACAGCAGCTTCGGCAACTGCTTCATGGGCCACCAGTGCACTTTCAATCTCTGCCGTACCCAGACGATGACCGGAAACATTGAGTACGTCATCGACACGACCAGTAATCCAGTAATAGCCACCTTCATCACGACGTGCGCCGTCACCCGTAAAATAGGTTCCCGGATAGGTCGAGAAATAGGCGTCAATAAAACGATCCGGGTCACCCCAGATGGTGCGCATCTGACCGGGCCAGGAATCCTTAATCACCAGATTACCTTCTGCCACCCCTTCAATTTCCTTGCCTTCTGCATCGACAATGGCGGGTTGCACACCAAAGAATGGACGGGTTGCAGAACCTGGTTTCAGGTCGGTCGCACCTGGTAAAGGCGTAATCATGAAGCCACCGGTTTCGGTTTGCCACCAGGTATCAATCACCGGACAGCGACTTTCACCAACTACCGAGTAATACCAGTTCCAAGCTTCCGGGTTAATCGGCTCACCGACCGAACCTAAAATTCTCAGGCTGCTGCGATCACTTTCCCGTACATAGGCATCGCCTTCCCGCATCATAGCGCGAATGGCCGTAGGTGCGGTATAGAGAATGGTCACATTGTGCTTATCGACGATGTGTCCGGTACGCGCCCAGCTTGGATATTGTGGTACACCCTCAAACATCACCGTAGTCGTACCATTAGAGAGCGGACCATACAGCACATAGGAATGGCCGGTAATCCAGCCGACATCGGCAGTACACCAGAACACATCATCCTGTTTGATGTCAAAAACTTCGCGGAAGGTGCAATTCACATAAGTCAGATAACCACCTGTGGTATGCAGTACGCCCTTAGGTTTTCCGGTTGAACCCGAGGTATACAGGATAAATAAAGGATCTTCCGCATTCATCGGCTCAGGCGGACAGATCTCATTGACGGTCATAATTTCCATGTGATACCAGAGATCACGCCCCTGTTGCATTTCCACCGGATTGCCAGTGCGATGTACAACGATGACATGTTCAACCGATTCGGTACCGGCGACTTTCAGGGCTTCATCCACATTGGCTTTCAGTGGAATAGCTTTGCCACCACGCATGCCCGAATCTGCGGTAATCACCATTTTGGCCTGACTGTCTTCAATCCGGCTGGCCAGAGAATCAGGTGAGAAACCACCAAATACCACACAATGCACTGCACCAATCCGGGCACAAGCCAGCATGGCAATTGCGGCTTCCGAGACCATTGGCATATACAGCACCACCCGGTCGCCTTTTTTAATCCCGTTTTTTTTCAGGACATTGGCGAAACGGCAAGTTTCATCATAAAGCTCATGAAAAGAAATAATCTTGTGACGGGATGGATGATCCCCTTCCCAGATAATCGCCGGTTTATAAGGATGTTCCTTAAGATGGCGATCCAGACAGTTGGCACTGACATTGAGCTGGCCATCTGCAAACCATTCAATTTTAAAATTGTCTTTATCAAAACTGGTATTTTTAACTTGGGTAAAAGGCTTGATCCAGTCCAGGCGCTGTGCCTGTTCAGCCCAGAACTGATCCGGTTGTTCAATGGATTGCTGATAACGCTCAAAATACTCTGTATCAGTGGTACGTGCGGTTTTCTTAAATTCTGCTGGTACTGGATAGATTTCTTTCATTGTTCGCTTCCTTGATCTTGTTCTATCTCATCACGAGAGCTTGATGGCATTTTGTTGATTGTTTTTTATGCATAATGGCAGTATGTACTGCATATTTCAAATCCGACAATCATGCTTTCGTCGTAGATTATTTATTCAAATTCAATCAGAATAACTTCGGATAATGCTCAGCTATGGCCAAAGTCAGCTAGATATTGCTATCGTCAAATAAAATGAGTCGCCCACTCTCGCTGTATTTTATACAGGCTTAGGATCTTGCCCATGAATTCAACTGAACCTTCCTATTTCTCTCCTCCTTTTCCTGAAGCAGATCATCCCTTATCGATCAGGGGCCGATTTGGACGTTTGAGTTTTATTGCCTGGTCCGCATTTTTACAGTTTATTTTCTTATGCAGCAGTATTGCGCTAGGTTTAAGTATTGATATTGTGAACATTGCCAGCCTATCGGTAGATTCAAACTGGCAAATTTCCCTGCACGGCCTGTCCAGCCTGTTTGCCTTAGCGATCATGCTGGTCTATCTGTATTTCGGTATTGTGATTACGGTACGACGCTTACATGATCTGGACCGTAGTGGCTGGTGGATGTTGCTATTCTTCGTGCCTTTGATCAATCTGTTCGTCTGGATTTATATCGTACTTTTTCCGGGAACAAGAGGCAGCAATCAGTATGGTCCGATACGTACAAGCCCCGTCTGGGAAAAAATTGTGGCCTGGCTGGTAATCATTTTTACCGTACTCAGCCTGTTGGCGACGACTGCGTTATTCTCTTATATGAGTAAAGGTGAACCTTCAAGAATCCCAAGTGAAGTGAAACAAAAAACGACTGAGTTCTTTTAAACCAATTGTGTCTGTTTTGCATAAATATGTTGTGTATAAACTTCGCTGTTGTTAATTTTTTGCTGTAGTTGAGGCAAAATAAGCGAAATTTAAATTGTGGAGTTTTTGTGGCTGAGCAAGAGAATACTTTAAGCCAGGTAACTGAAGGGACGACTGAGCTCCTGCATCAGGCGACTGAAAAAACTGCCAAAACCGTGATCGAACATACCTCCAAGTATAATGATGCCTATAGCACCATTGACAAGATCATGGAGGGTTTCTGGGAGCGTGTGCCTTATTTCTGCATCGCACTGACAGTCATTGTCATTTTCTGGTTGCTGTCAAAACTGTTTAAGTTTTTTGTCCGTAAGACTTTAGAAAACCGTACTTATACCCGACAGAATCTGGTGCTGGTACTGAACCGTGTGGGGAGTACCTTTATTATTTTCTTCGGGGTGTTAATTGGACTGGTCATTGCCATTCCAGGCTTCACTCCAGGTCAGTTGATGAGTGCCCTCGGGATTGGTTCGGTTGCGATCGGTTTCGCCTTTAAGGATATTTTCCAGAACCTGCTTTCCGGTGTGCTGATTTTACTGAGCGAACCGTTCAAGATTGGCGATGACATTATCGTGAATGGTCTGGAGGGTACCGTAGAAGATATCCAGATTCGTGCAACCTTTTTACGCTCGCCAGATGGTCGTCGTATCGTAATTCCAAATGCTACGGTCTATACCAGTGCAGTCACAGTGAATACTGCTTATACCCGTCGCCGCTGTGAATTTTCGGTCGGTATTGGTTATGAAGATGATATCCAGAAAGCCAAGGATATTATTACTGCAATTCTGGATAAAGATCCGACCATCCTGAGTCAACCTGCATTTAGCGTCAATGTGATTGCACTGGCAGACTTCTCGATTACTCTCAAAGCGTTATGGTGGGTCAATACCACTGAAACAGGCATAGGCACCTCAATCAGTGCAGTTCAGGAACGGGTGATACAAGCCTTTGCTGAACATAATATTTCGATTCCATATCCGGTGCAGGAAGTGAAAGTCTATCGTGGCGATGGCCATGAGGATGCTTCAGCTCGCGCTAAACAGTCGACCTAAAACATACGAAATCGCCGTTTCAGTACGGAGAATACGGTTGCCAAGGCTCACTGCCTGGCAGCCGTTTTTTATGAGCAAATCAACTTCATACGGAATAAAGCCACCTTCGGGGCCGATGACAATCGTGCAAGGATGCTGAAGTGCATATGGCATCGGCTGTTCGGCATAAGGATGTGCAACAAAGGCTGGACGGTCTGCTGTAATAAGTCCCGGCAAGATATCTTCGACAAAAGGTTTAAAGCGTTTATACAGCTCAATTTTCGGAGCAACCGTATCTCCTGCCTGTTCTAGTCCGAGATCGATATAATGATTCAGCTGCTGCAAAAATGGGGTCTGCCAATAGCTTTTATCCACCCGATAGCTATGCAATAAAATGATTTTCTCTACGCCCATGGTCACAGCATCCATGATCAGACGACGCAAAACTTTAGGACGTGGTAAAGCTACAATTAAAGTAACAGGCAGCTTTGCAGGAACTGCTTCTTCTTGAATCGGCTTCAATAAAACTGCCTTTTCAGAGATTTCGACAACTTCAGTTAAATACCGTTTCCCTTCCCGAATTCCGACTTTTAATGTGTCACCGATCTGAACCTCAAGATGTTGTTGCAAATGTTCCAGCTGCCGCTTTGACGTAATTGACCATAGATCAGATTCGGTTTGGCGGGGATCAAGCAGGACGATATTCATAAAAAATTAACTCAACAAATCCATCACTGGATACGCGGAAACGTCATCCACAACTGTCCGAGGCAGGACTCTTTTTGCCTGATATAGGTTCTGCGATATCTCTGCAAAAAGATGGTATATGACGAGTTTTGTGGATGACAAATGGTTTTGTTACTTTTGCCGAAATAAAAGTAAAAGAAAGAAGAGTCCCTGGCATTAAATCTATAAAGATAAGGCTTAGTTTTAACCTTATACAGTCAATCCATGAAAATCAGCTTCTTCACAAATCAGAATATAATCAAAGATATTGATCAATCACCTGAATATGCCTTTCAAGTGAACCCTGATTTTTCTGCATAATCTTTTGTGCAGCAGTATTCAAGCTTTCAGCTTTAGCTGAATTATTCAGAATTTCTAGCAAAGTCTCAGCAGCCTGTTTAGCATCCTGCACCACTTCTACCGCATGCGCCTGGACAAACTCATCCACAATCGTCTGAAAGTTAAAATAGTTTTTACCCAGAATCGTTGGAACATTCAGCGCAATCGGCTCCAGAATATTATGGCCACCACCCGGCTCATTTAGAGAACCACCAACATAACAGGCTTGGCTCAAGGCATACCACAGCCACATCTCGCCCATGGAATCCGCCAGATACACTTGAGTTTCTTCTTTGATATATTGCTCCAGACTACGACGTTGGGTTCTTAAACCTAAGGACTGTGCAGCTTGGAACACCTCATCAAAACGTTCCGGATGGCGTGGCACTACGATACAAACTAATGCTGGATCTGCATCCAGCGCAGATTTAAGTTCAGCCATCAATTGCTGTTCTTCAGGCGCATGCGTACTGGCGAGAGTAATAATCTTCCGGCCTTGCAGAGACCATTCCTGTCTCAACCCTGCCGCATGATCAATAAACTGTTGCGGTGCCGTGATATCAAACTTGATATTGCCCAAGACCTGAGTTTTTTCTAAAGCTATACCTAGATCAATATAACGCTGCTGGGTTGCGGTATCCTGAGCCAAAAGACCTGTTAAATTCTTAAGCATGCCACGGGTTAGGCCTTTGACTTTGCCATAGCCTTTGGCAGATTTTTCAGAAAGACGGGCATTCAATAATAGGCAACGCACATTAAAATTCGGTGCCTGGTCAATCAGATTTGGCCAGAGCTCAGTCTCCATCAATAACAGCAATTTAGGCTGATATTTTTGATAAAAATCACGAATCAGGGTTTTCTGGTCAGCTGGCAAATATACAGCCTGGAATAAGTCTAAATAAGGTTCTTTTAAGAAGAGAGATTTGGCTCGTGCCTGCCCGGTCTTGGTGGTATTGGTCACCAGAACCGGATGCCCAAGTTTTAAATAATATTCAATTAAAGGTTGAGCGGCATTGGTTTCCCCTACGGATACCACATGAAACCAGATTGCCTGCAGGTTTTTAGGGGATTGAAAAGGACCAAAACGTTCCAGCAATTCTTGTTGTAATTGTTCCGGACTGGTCGCACGTTTACGTATACGGGATTGATAAAGCGGTTTCGCTAGCGCCAAGGCTGCGTTATACCAGAATGGAGTAGCCACATTGCGCCCCAAAACAGATTCAATCGGCAAAATATAACAGAGCCACATCGACATGTTAATCGATGTGGCTCTTATTTCGAATTATTCTATGGTACTTAATACCTTAACTTCTGCCAAAGTTGGATAATCAATATAACCTTCAGCCACCTGACTGCCGATCATATTTTCCATTTTCAGCTCATTCAGTGGTGCATTCTGAAGCAGACGTTCGTATAGATCAGGATTGGCAATGTAGGCTTTACCAAATGCGACTGCATCTGCCTTTTCAGCTGCCAACAGCTCAATCGCATCTTCACGACTCAGTTGCATATTGGCAATATAAGGTACTCCACCTGAACGCTCTTTCATATATTCGGAAATACTGTCTTCAGCCAGATATTCACGGGTAAAGAAGAAGGCAATCTTGCGCTTGCCCAGCTGCTCCATGGCATAGCCAAATGTTTCACGTGGATCATTATCACCCATGTCATGGTCATCGCCACGCGGCGCAAAATGCACCCCTACACGATCCGCACCCCATACTTCAATCAGTGCATCAGTTGCTTCTAGCAGGAACCGTGTACGGTTTTCCACTGAACCACCGTATTCATCTTCACGCTGATTGGTTTTACTTTGCAGGAACTGATCAATCAGATAACCATTGGCAGCATGTAATTCAACACCATCAAAACCGGCTTCTTTAGCACGAATCGCAGCTTGCTTGTATTGCTCGGTAATCGTGTGAATTTCAGAAACTTCCAAAGGACGCGGCGTAACGTATGGACGTTTTGGACGTAACAAGCTGACATGACCCGCCTGTTGTACTGCACTTGCAGAGACTGGTGTTTCACCATTTAACAGATCCGGATGCGATACACGGCCAACATGCCAAAGCTGGGCAACGATTAAACCGCCCTTCTCATGAACCGCTTGAGTGACCTTTTTCCAGCCTTCGACCTGAGCATCGGTAAACAGTCCTGGAGTATTTAAATAGCCATTGGCTTCTTCAGAAATCACTGTAGCTTCAGAAATGATCAGGCCAGCACTTGCACGTTGCGCATAGTATTCAACCATCATTGGGGTTGGAACGCGATCAGCAGTTGCGCGGCTACGGGTCAACGGCGCCATGATGACACGGTTTTTAAGCTCTAACGCACCGAGCGTTAAAGGAGAATTTAATTCAGCCATCGTTACTCCCACCTCTTAAAGGTGTTGTTGTAGGTGTTCGATAAATTGCTGAATTAAAGTTTCATTGCGGGAGAAATATGACCACTGTCCATGCTTGGTCGCAGTGATCAGGCCAGCCTGCTGTAACACCGACAGGTGATTGGACATGGTGGACTGTGAGACCTGGCCCAAACATTCAATTTGACCTGCACAGACCCCACGTTGAAAGCCACCACACTCTTCCGCAGACAGATATTGCTCCGGAGATTTTAACCACTCCAGAATTTGTCGACGGGTCGGATTGGCTAAGGCTTTAAAAATTAGATCAAGGTCCATAGGCACATCACAATCAGTGGCGCAACGAAACTTCATTCAGCATCTGCGACCATTATATCGTATTTTTTCGATTTATATATCGAATAATTTAGATATAAGAGTCACAGTCTGTTAAAGCTTTGTTACGCCAGCTTTTAAACGATTTCTTACAGGCCCTGTTTCAGGCTTGCTTCGATAAATTTGTCCAGATCACCGTCCAGAACTGCGCCAGTATTGGAGGTTTCTACCCCTGTACGCAAATCCTTGATACGTGAATCATCAAGGACATAAGAACGGATCTGGCTACCCCAACCGATATCAGACTTGGAATCTTCCAATGCCTGTGCAGCTTCATTACGTTTATTCATTTCCAGCTCATATAGCTTGGCACGTAATTGCTTCCAGGCATGGTCACGGTTGGCATGTTGTGAACGCTGGTTCTGACATGCCACCACAATACCGGTTGGAATATGGGTTAAACGCACTGCAGAGTCAGTTTTGTTAATGTGCTGACCACCCGCGCCTGACGCACGGTAGGTATCGGTACGGACATCTGAAGGATTGATTTCAATTTCAATATTGTCATCCACTTCAGGTGAGACAAACACGGCAGAGAATGACGTATGACGACGGTTGCCCGAGTCAAATGGTGATTTACGTACTAAACGGTGTACCCCAGATTCGGTACGTAACCAGCCATAGGCATACTCACCTTCGACACGAATCGTCGCGGATTTAATCCCGGCGACATCCCCGTCAGATTCTTCCATTAATTCAGCTTTAAAACCATGACGTTCGATCCAGCGCATGTACATACGTAGCAGCATAGACGCCCAGTCCTGTGCTTCGGTACCGCCTGAACCTGCCTGAATTTCTACATAGCAAGGGTTTGGATCCATCGGGTTGCTGAACATACGACGGAACTCAAGCTTCGCCAGTTCTTCTTCAGCCGCATTCAGCTCAGCCTGCACATCTTCAAGCATGGCCTCTTCATCTGCTTCAACCGCAAGGTCAAGCATTGCCTGGGCATCTTCAAGCTGGGTCGTTAAGCCGTCCAGTACATTGAGTACATTTTCAAGCTCGCCTTTTTCTTTGGCCATGGCCTGAGCACGACTTTGGTCATTCCAGATTGCAGGGTCTTCTAATTCACGCAGGACTTCTTCTAAACGCTCTTTTTT
>NZ_DCRI01000042.1:0-12962 GCF_002324975.1 Acinetobacter sp. UBA1496
CAAATGAGGACACGTCCTAGTCTCGATCACTTAACATGAATGACCAAATTTTAGCTTTTACTTTTAGAGTAATGCTGTTGCCATGAGGTGTATATAAACGACCCTGTATCAGATCCATCACATCATTAATCCGATTATTTATCTTTCTAAATTACACATACAACATGGTCGCAATTGAAGAGCTAGATTGCGAATTAGTTTTAATACCTACCACATATCCCTTTGTAAAATAAAAGATTTAATTGAAAATCCACCTTATTGGTATTGTGTAGTCTTACATATCTCGTAAATTTTCAGTTTGCTTTTTAAGTCAACATTTAGCGCTTTTTAGGATGAATAACACTAGGCTGCATGTGCTCGAATTTAAAAAATTTCCAAAGCTTTAACAGGCAAAATACGCTAAACTGAGCGCAGTTTTTTATTTATTCTTTTCCGGTCTCTCTATTTTATGAATACCTCTTCACGTTTAAGCAATTATTGGGTCACCTGTGCCGATGGTCTGGAAACCTTATTAGAAGAAGAAATCAAAGGTTTAGGTGTTCAGGATATTGAACGTTTCCCAGGTCGTCTGACCTTCAAAGGCACGCTTGAAAATGCTTACCGCATCTGTATGTGGTCTCGTCTGGCTTCTCGTGTCCTGATGCCAATTCATACGCATGAAATCGAATTCTCACACGATGCGCGTGATGTTGCAGAAGAGCTTTATGAAGGTGCGATGAGCTTCGACTGGTCACTGATTTTTGCACCACAAAGCACCTTCGCAATTCGTCTGCATGTTGAACGTGATATTAAGGTCAACACCCAGTTTGCAACTCTACGTGCCAAAGATGGCGTCGTCGATTCCTTTATGGAAGCTGTGGGCAAGCGTCCAAGTATTGATACCAAACAGCCAGAAATTACTATGTACATTCTGGCCGGTAAAAAAGAACATACTTATTGTTTAGATTTATCTGGTGATTCACTGCATAAACGTGGCTATCGCCGCTTTATGACTGAAGCACCAATCAAGGAAAATCTGGCGGCTGCGATCCTGCAAAAAGGCGGCCTGAAAGACATCAACCCGGATATTGTGGTTGATCCAATGTGTGGTTCAGGGACGTTTATTATTGAATCACTGATGATTCTGACTGACCGTGCCCCGGGTCTGGTGCGTCGTTTCGGATTTAATGGCTGGAATGGTCATGATCATGAATTATGGATGGGTATTAAAGCTGAAGCGGCTGAACGCCATAAAGCTGCGCTAGAAAACCCATTACCAAAATTCTATGCTTTCGATGCAGACTGGGAAGCGGTGAAAGCCACTAAACAGAATATTATTGCGGCAGGTTTTGAATCAGCCCTTGACCAGATCAAGATCGAAGAGCGTACTTTATCCGACTGGCCAGATTTCCAGGCTGAAGGCAAGAAAGTCTTCTTTGTGACGAATCCACCGTACGGTGAGCGTTTAGGTGATAAAGCCTCTAACCGTGCCTTGTATCTGGGTCTGTCTAACCTGCTGCAAAAGAATTTCCCGAATCAGAAAGCGGCAGTCATTGCTGCTCAGGTGGAACAAGCCGATGTCTTGGCGTTCAATGATCCACAAATTCTGCGTTTAATGAACGGTAAACTGCCAATCTATATCCGTTTCGGTACTGTAAAACCGGCAGCAGTCACACGTCCTTTCCTGGAAAGCTGGCAGCCGCAACAATTCGAGCCGATTGAAGGTGCGATGGAATTTGCTAACCGTCTGACCAAGAATATGCAAACCCTGAAAAAATGGGCAGTAAAAGAAAATATTCACTGCCTGCGTTTGTATGATGCGGACTTGCCGGACTTTAACGTAGCAGTTGATCTATACGGCGAACGTCTGCATGTTCAGGAATATGCACCACCGAAGAAAATTGATCCTGAAAAAGCCAAAAAACGTTTCAATTTGGCCCTGCAGGCGATTCGTGCCGTGACCGGTTTGGGCCGTGATGCGATCTTTATAAAGACCCGTGCCCGTCAGGAAGGTAAAAACCAGTACACCAAACAAAGTACCGCGTCTAAACGTTTTATCGTACAGGAAGGCCAAGCCAAGATTCTGGTCAACCTGACCGACTATCTGGATACCGGTCTGTTCCTGGATCACCGTCAGATGCGTTTGCGTATTGCCAAAGAAGCCAAAGGTAAGCACTTCCTGAATCTGTACAGCTACACCTCTACCGCGAGCTTACATGCAGCTTTAGGTGGTGCAGCGAGTACCACCAGCGTGGATTTGTCTAATACTTATTTAAACTGGTCAAAAGAGAACTTTGTTCTAAATGGCCTGACTGTAGACCATGCCGATCAGCAACATCAGTTCTTCGCCTCTGACTGTTTCGAATGGCTGAAAGAAGGTCATGAACAATATGACCTGATCTTTATCGATCCACCGACATTCTCTAACTCGAAAAAATTCTACGGGACTTTCGACGTTCAGCGTGACCATGTCTCTTTGCTGAAGCGTGCCATGAACCGTTTAACCACTGACGGTACTTTGTATTTCTCGAATAACTATCGTGGTTTCGAAATGGATGAAATGATTGAAGGTTTATACGACGTGGAAGAAATCACGCATGAAACCATTGGTCCAGACTTCAAGCGTAATCAAAAAATTCACCGTGCCTGGAAAATTACTCATCCAAAAATGTAATTTGATATTGAATTAACTTCTTTCATTACAGCATTTTTCATTTCTCCCTCTGGGAGAAAAAGAAAGAGGGCGTAAATAATGATGAAAGAAGTGAAATGACATAAAAAACCCAGCCTAGGCTGGGTTTTTTGTTGCGAGGAAAACTGGTATTAGCTGAGTTTCAATTTTTCAAAGACCAGTTCGCCGCTTTCACCACGAACGACGATAGTATCACCAGGACCAAACTCACCTGCTAAGATGCTTTGTGCCAAGCCATTTTCAATACGTTGCTGGATCGCACGTTTTAATGGACGCGCACCATACAACGGATCGAAACCAGCTTCGATTAACTGATCGAAAGCACTGTCATCCACAGACAGACGCATATCGCGTTCTGCCAGACGTTGACGCAAGCGGTTCAACTGGATATCAGCAATACCACGGATCTGGTCTTTTTCCAGTGCATGGAACACCACCAGCTCATCAATACGGTTGATAAACTCTGGACGGAAATGTTCCGATACCGCATTCATCACCACAGTACGGACTTCTTCACGAGTTGCTCTATCACCCAGCTCACGGACATCTTGTGAACCCAAGTTCGAAGTCATCACAATCACGGTATTTTTAAAATCCACCACACGGCCTTTTGAGTCGGTCAGACGACCATCGTCCAGCACTTGCAGCAGAATGTTGAACACATCCGGATGCGCTTTTTCGACTTCATCGAATAACACCACGCTATATGGTTTACGGCGCACCGCTTCAGTCAGCACACCACCTTCTTCATAACCGACATAGCCCGGAGGTGCACCGACCAAGCGGCTCACCGAATGTTTTTCCATAAATTCGGACATGTCAATTCGGATCATGGCATCGTCACTGTCGAACAGGAAGTTCGCCAAAGCTTTGGTCAATTCTGTTTTACCCACACCTGTTGGGCCTAAGAACAGGAATGAACCACTTGGACGGTTTGGATCAGACAAGCCGGCACGTGAACGGCGCACAGCATTAGATACAGCCACTACAGCTTCTTCCTGACCAACAACACGATTGTGCAGGAATTCTTCCATATGCAGCAGTTTATCACGCTCACCTTGCAGCATTTTCGCTACCGGAATACCGGTCGCAGCACTGACTACTTCAGCGATCTCATTGTCAGTGACTTTGTCACGTAGCAGTTTTGGTGCTTCGCTTTCTTCAGCCGCTTCAATGCGTTCCAGCTGTTTTTGCAGCTCCGGAATTACACCATACTGATAACGTGCTGCTTCAGCCAGATCACCTTCACGCTGGGCTTTTTCCAGAGCAATGCGAGCCTGATCCAGTTTCACCTGAATGTCTTTGTTGCCTGCTACCAGCGCTTTATCGGCACGCCAGATTTCTTCCAGTTCGCTGTACTCTTTCTCTACAGTGGCAATCTGCTCTTCCAGGTGTTTCACTTCGCCCTGCGCACCAGAATCTGCATCTTTTTTCACCGCTTCAAGCTGCATCTTCAGCTGAATCAGACGGCGTTCGAGTTTATCCAGTGCTTCAGGTTTAGAATCCAGCTCCATTTTGATACGGGATGCTGCTTCATCAATCAGGTCAATGGCTTTATCCGGCAATTGACGGTCAGTGATGTAACGATGTGACATTTTCGCCGCAGCAATAATTGCTGAGTCCAGAATCTGCACACCATGGTGAGTCGCATAACGGTCTTTCAGACCACGCAGGATCGCAATGGTGTCTTCCACGCTTGGTTCATCCACCAGCACTTTCTGGAAACGACGCTCTAAGGCTGCATCTTTTTCAATGTACTGACGGTATTCATCCAGAGTCGTTGCACCGACACAGCGTAATTCACCGCGCGCTAATGCAGGTTTCAGCATGTTACCCGCATCCATAGCACCATCACCTTTACCGGCACCGACCAATGTATGCAGCTCGTCAATGAACAGGATGATTTCGCCTTCATGTTTAGCCAGATCTTTCAGAACAGCTTTTAGACGTTCCTCGAACTCACCACGATATTTGGCACCAGCTAACAATGAACCCAAGTCCAGTGACAGAACGCGTTTGCCTTTCAGGCCTTCTGGAACTTCACCATTGACAATACGTTGTGCCAGACCTTCGACAATCGCAGTTTTACCGACACCCGGTTCACCGATCAGTACCGGGTTGTTTTTGGTACGGCGTGACAGCACCTGAATCGTACGACGGATTTCATCATCACGACCAATCACCGGGTCAAGTTTGCCTGCCATGGCACGTTCAGTTAAATCAATCGTATATTTATTCAGTGAGTCCCGTTGATCTTCATGATTATTGCTCATGACTTTTTCATCGCCTCGAATTTGATTAATAACCTGTCGTAAATTTTCAGTTTTTACGCCAACACTATTTAATAAGGTTTTGGTGGCACCCGTTTCTGCAAGTGCCAGTAATACCCAGTCTGTAGACAGGAACTCATCTCCTGCTTTCTGTGCATAACTGTCCGCAAGATGCAGAGCTTTGGCTGCTTCCTGACTGATATTGATATCGGCAGAGGGATTACCGAGCGTAGCTACATTATTTAGCGCAGTTTGTACTTTGCTTTGCAGTTCACGCAGGTTCGCTCCTGCCTGTTGCAGCAAGCTCACATTCGATGCTTCTTCCATCAAGGTGGACAAGATGTGAATCCCTTCAACGGCAGCATGATCCTTGCTCATTGCCAGAGATTGCGCATCGGAAAGGGTTTGCTGTAAGCGATTGGTAAATTTCTCAAAACGCATTCTTGTTATTCCTCACAACAAATTTTCTACTTGATAAATATATGGGTGCTGGAAATAAAATTTCAAATAATTTTTTTATTTATTTTTCAAAAACTTAATTTAATAATGGACAGAGTTATCAGTATTAATATTGGTATTCCAGGAAAATATTTCAAGTGAGCGAAAGTAGAATTTTTAAAGTGAAGATCAATAATTAATATCTGATTTAATTGACTCTGCTATTTTTCGGCTGGGTAGAAAATAGAGAAAGACTTTTAGTGCGGTTGCAAGCGTCCTAGTAATCGCAATACTGCACTCAAACCATGTTCTGTTTGTATCAAGGATCTTGGCGTTTGCTCATCCAAAAGCTTGTTAGGCGAATTGATAAACTGGCGCATCCAGCTCAAGTCTCCACCAGTCAGACTAAATAATGCCTGATAGATATTGATTAAAGTTATTGCTCTTTTACCTGCGGTAGTATCTGGTTCTAATTCTTTTTGATTTATGATTGACGATAATTCTGCTTTAGATAGATCCAGAACTAATGCAAGCTCAAATTCTTGCAATTGCAACTGTTCAGCGAGATTGAATATTGCTATAGCTAATACTTGGGATTTAGAAATATCCGTTTCATTATTCATTTTTGTCAAATTCTATTGATGAATCTTGTTTTGATTATGCTGCCTTTATCCTTTTCTTGCTATATTGTTTATCATTAAATTTGATCCTTTATTGAAACAATAAATACCCTCACTTGGAGGGCATTTAAAGAGAACAATTAAACGATTATGGTGCCGGATTGGGCTGCTGACGGTGAATCACTTCAATGCCCTGCAAGACTTCTTCAGACAGATTCACGTCAAACGCCTGAATGTTTTCTTTGAGCTGATCCAGATTGGTCGCACCGATAATGGTACTGGTCACGAAGAACTGCTGTTTAATGAAAGCCAGTGACAACTGGGTTAATGTCAGGCCATGCTGCTCAGCCAGTTGTGCATATTGCTCGACGGCCCACTCGCTTTCCGGATTGCTATAACGGCTAAAACGAGAGAATAAAGTCACACGTGCATTGGCTGGACGTGCACCATTGCGGAATTTACCAGTCAGATAACCAAATGCCAGCGGTGAATAAGCCAACAAACCCACACCTTCATATTTGGCAATTTCCGACATGCCAATTTCATAAGTACGATTCAGTAGGCTATATGGATTTTGCACGCTAACAAATTTGGACAGTCCCAGTTTCTCTGCCAGATGCAGGAACTTCATGGTGCCCCAAGGGGTTTCATTCGACAGGCCAATATAACGGATACGACCCTTCTTAATTTCGTCATGCAAAGCCGTCAGGGTTTCTTCCAGATTCGTTACGGCACAATCATCTGCAGCTTCTGCATTGCCATAACCCAGCTTGCCAAAGAAATTAGTCGCACGCTGTGGCCAGTGCAATTGGTACAGATCGATATAATCAGTTTGCAAACGTGACAATGAATTATCAATTGCTGATGCAATTTCCGAAGCCACGAACTTAGTCTGACCATCACGGATATGGCTCCCACCTTGCGACGGACCCGCAATTTTCGAAGCTAAAAACAGTTTGTCACGACCACCGCGTGAAGCAATCCAGTTACCAATAATGCGTTCAGTTGCACCCTGCGTTTCTGCCTTAGGTGGCACTGGATACATTTCTGCGGTATCCCAGAAATATAAACCTTGATCCAAGGCATAGTCTAATTGCTGAAAAGCCTCTTCCTGAGTATTTTGCTCACCAAAAGTCATGGTGCCCAAACAGATTTCTGGCAATAAGATTCCCGTATCCGCCAATGGTCTGAATTGCATAAAAATGTCCTTTAAGTTTATCTGTTATTTATCAAGAGCAAGTGTGCTATAGCCTATCGGAATTATAAGACGGACTTAAATCATCTTTTCTAACAAGCTTGTGCCAATTTGTTATGTTCTAAATCAGGCTGAAATTTTTAAACAGGAATAAAAAAAGCAAACCCGAAGATTTGCTTTTTATCGTGCTTTTGGCTTATTCGTCTTCGAACTCGCCAGCACCCAGTGCTTCAGGTTCTTCCAGCGATGCATCAAAAATCAGAATCGCCTTACCATCGGTTTCAATCATGCCCTGTTCTTCTAGAGTTTTTAGAACACGACCGACCATTTCACGTGAACAGCCTACAATACGGCCGATTTCCTGACGGGTAATACGGATTTGACGACCATTTGGCAAGATCATCGCTTCTGGCTGAGATGACAGGTCAATCAGACAACGCGCAATACGACCAGATACATCAATAAATGCCAGGTCAGTCACTTTACGTGTGGTATTTTTCAGACGGCGAACCAGCTGGGCAAAAACTGCATAGCTTAGGTCTGGATATTGTTTGCTAATTTCATGAAAGTTTTCATAGGTAATTTCAGCAATTTCACAGACATCACGAGTACGCACTTCCGCAGTACGCTGTGGATTTGCTTCGAAAAGACCCATTTCCCCAAAGAAGTCTCCCGCATTTAAATAAGCTACCACAATCTCACGTTCATCATCTTCACGAAGAATGATAGACACAGACCCCTTCAGAATTAAATACAGAGATTTAGATTCTGACCCTGCATCCACGATCGTGGTACGTTTTGGATAGCGATTGATATATGCACGTTTTAATAACGCTTTCACTGATACAGGTAGTTGCCCCGGCGAAAGTGCGTCTGTGCTTAATTGTGAAAAGTTTGAAGTCATGCTTACAGTTCCGAATATGGATAATTTATAGATCGCACAAGACCTAATGTCAACTTGTCACACAGTGGGATTGAAATTCCTTATCAACCCAATTTATGTTAGTGTACAGTTACTTCGTAAATTTATAGCTTTTTTTAGGTAGTTGCAATGCAAACGAGTGTTCATTGGCTAGAGAATGTTGCTTTTGAAGCAAAAACTCAAAGTGGTCACAGTATCATCATGGATGGTTCACCTGAATATGGCGGTGAAAACCGTGGTCCTCGCCCAATGGAACTGATTTTAACCGGTCTGGGCGGTTGTGCTTCTTTTGACATTGTGACAATTTTAAAGAAAGCACGTCAGGAAATTACTGATGTTCGCTGTGAATTAAAAGCAGAACGCGCCGATACAATTCCTGCAGTATTTACCAAAATCCATCTACACTTTGTGGTCAGCGGTAAAGGCATCAAAGAGAAACAAGTCGCTAAAGCGGTAGAGCTTTCTGCTGAGAAATACTGCTCTGCCAGCAAAATGCTGTCTGATGGTGGTGTCGAAATCACCCACGATTTTGAAATTGTAGAAGTGGAATGATCCGCTAATTTCATTAAAAAAGCAGTCTTCGTGGCTGCTTTTTTTACGTCATTTTTTGAGTGAAATACTGCTGGTCATCTTCAAAAATCACCAGATTTTCAGGCAGTCTTAAAGCCCCAAGATGATGAGCATACTCAGCCTGTTGCTGTCGGTCACGATAACGCCTGCCTACTGAATAGTCCACACAGAATACATTCTGCTGCTGTCCAAACCATTGCAGGGCATCAATATGCTTAAACAGACCGGATTTTTCTTCGGTGGTTTTAAAGTTTCGCCAATAATGGCCAATCACGACAGGTATCGTATCTGTATAACACTCCCACCATGGCAAACGATCAATCATGCGCCAGCGTCCCCCTGCATAGACTGGACGTTGCGCAATTTTCTCTGCGCCTGAGCTTAAGGTACGAATCGGATTTTGCATCTGGTCGCGTAACTCTTTCTCAGCGATATATTTTAATAAGGGAATGCTAGCTGCTGGATCCTTGAATTGTCCTTGGTATTGCTGCTGTTCACTCTGGATATATTCATCAAAGCCTAACGTCTGCAACTCAAGCTCATTTTTCAGGACAAAATAATCATAAGCCTGTCTGATTGAATTAAAAGGAACAGATTTCAATTGTTGAATTGTCTGCGTATCCCAGCAAGCATGCACAATTCTTAAATGGGGTGCATCTAGAGCCAAAGGCAGGCTGTTTAGAAATTCTAGAATCCATGCACGATCCTGAATTGAAGCCTGAACTGAATCAAAAGTTTTGAGATCATCCTGATGCGGTGAACCAAAAAACCAGCCATTGCCTTCCCGTAGCGTATCGGTTAACAAGTTGATTTCATGATTACCTAGAATGCATTGCGCATTGCCATTTTCTATTAAGGTTTTAACCTGTCTGATGACAGCGATACTGTCTGGTCCACGATCACACAGATCCCCGACAAAAATCAGTTTACGCTGTTCAGAATGACGACCTTGCAGATCGTAGCCCAATACTTCTAACAATTGTTGTAGCGCGTCGATCTCACCATGAATATCGCCAATAATATCCACCGGACCATCAAAAGTCTGCTGTATGAATATCTGATTACTCATGGCTCTACCCTACCCAGGTCAATAAAACCTTTTTTAATATAGCGTTTATACTTTAAATCAATATAACAAGTTCAGAATTATTTTTTAATCATCTCGATCATTTAATCAAATGATGATAGATCAGAAACTTAACTGGAATGTCTTTTCTTCATTTCTTATCTAAATGTATATCTAAAAACAATAAAAAACCGGCGCCTAAGCACCGGTTTTATTCACTTTACGAGCTTTAAAGCTAGTACAGTCTGATTAAGCGTTTAGTGATTCAATGATTTGGTTCAATGTAGCACTTGGACGCATTACAGCATTTACTTTCGCAGGATCAACTGCATAGTAACCACCGATATCTACAGATTGGCCTTGAACTGCATTCAATTCGCTTACGATCTTCTCTTCATTTTCAGCAAGAGACTGAGCGATCGGTGCAAATTTCGCTTTCAATTCTGCATCTTCGTCTTGCGCTACAAGTTCTTCAGCCCAGAATTTAGCTAGGTAGAAGTGGCTGCCACGGTTGTCTAGCTCGCCAGTACGACGTGATGGAGACTTGTCATTGTCAAGCAATTTTCCAGTCGCAGCATCCAGTGTTTTCGCAAGCAGTTTCGCACGTGCATTGTTTTCTTTAATGCCCATTTCTTCCAGAGAAACAGCCAATGCCAAGAACTCCCCTAGAGAATCCCAACGTAAGTGGTTTTCTTCTACCAACTGTTGTACGTGTTTAGGTGCAGAACCACCAGCACCAGTTTCGTACATACCGCCACCTGCCATTAAAGGCACGATAGACAGCATTTTCGCAGAAGTACCCAGTTCCATGATTGGGAACAAGTCAGTCAGGTAATCACGCAGGATGTTACCAGTTACAGAAATAGTATCCAGACCGCGAGCAACACGTTCAAGTGTGTAACGCATTGCACGTACTTGAGACATGATTTGAATGTCCAGGCCTTCAGTATCGTGGTCTTTCAGGTATGTTTGAACTTTTTTGATCAGTTCGTTTTCGTGTGGACGGTACGGGTCAAGCCAGAAGATAGCAGGCATGCCAGAGTTACGTGCACGAGTCACAGCCAGTTTCACCCAGTCGCGGATCGGTGCGTCTTTCACCTGGCACATACGCCAGATATCGCCTTCTTCCACGTTTTGAGACATCAACACTTCACCTGTTTCAAGGTCAGTGATGTTCGCAACACCAGCTTCTGGAATTTCGAAAGTCTTGTCGTGAGAACCGTATTCTTCAGCTTTTTGAGCCATCAGACCAACGTTAGGAACTGTACCCATAGTACGTGGGTCGAAGTTACCATTCCATTTACAGAAGTTGATCATTTCCTGGTAAATACGTGCGAAAGTAGATTCAGGCATGACTGCTTTACAGTCGTAAGGTTTACCATCAGCACCCCACATTTTACCGCCAGTACGGATCATTGCAGGCATAGAAGCATCTACAATCACGTCGTTTGGAGAATGGAAGTTAGTAATACCTTTTGCTGAATCAACCATCGCAAGTGCTGGACGGTGTTCTTGACATGCGTGAAGATCTTCAATGATTTCTTCACGTAAAGAAGTCGGTAAAGATTCGATTTTTTCGTAAAGACCAGCCATACCGTTATTTACGTTAATGCCTAGCTCGTCGAACAGTTTACCGTGTTTCTCAAATGCATCTTTGTAGTAAATACGCACACAGTGACCGAATACGATCGGGTGTGACACTTTCATCATGGTCGCTTTAACGTGTAAAGAGAACAGAATGCCAGCTTCTTTACAATCTTCTAATTCTTTTTCATAGAAGTCGCAAAGTGCTTTTTTGCTCATGAACATTGAGTCGATGATTTCGCCATCTTGAAGCGCAACTTTTGGCTTAAGAACGATAGTTTCACCAGACTTGGTAATCAGTTCCATTTTCACATTACGCGCACGGTCTAAAGTCATAGACTTTTCACCATGGTAGAAGTCGCCTTCTTGCATGTGTGAAACGTGAGTTTGTGACCAAGGTTTCCATTCACCCATAGAATGTGGGTGTTTTTTCGCGTAGTTTTTCACTGCTGTCGGCGCACGACGGTCAGAGTTACCTTCACGAAGTACCGGGTTCACTGCTGAACCTAAGCACTTGCTATAACGCGCTTTAATTGCTTTTTCTTCTTCAGTAGTCGGGTTTTCTGGATAGTCAGGCAGTGCATAGCCCTTAGACTGAAGTTCTTTAATACATGACGTCAACTGAGCAACAGATGCACTAATATTAGGGAGTTTAATGATATTAGTATCTGGATCTTGGGTAAGACGACCTAATTCTGCCAGGTTATCTGAAACTTTCTGCTCATCGCTTAGATAGTCTGCGAATTCTGCAAGTACGCGTGCGGCTACAGAGATGTCTGTCTTAACAATCTCAACGCCCGCCGGCTTAGTAAAGGTCTCAATGATCGGCAGTAGAGAGTAAGTCGCCAATAATGGCGCCTCGTCGGTCAGTGTGTAAATGATTGTTGACTTTCCACCAGCCATATATAGCCCCTTGCTTTGGATTGAGTTTCTGATCATCAGGCTTTTGGCCTAATTTCAGCGAACCGGTTACTTAAATAAACTTTGAAAGTAGTGGTGCTGGTTGCACCTCAGTCAAAGGAATATCAATACATATTCAACTTTGCCTAAAAAATTCGTATAGATCGTCAGTGTGATTCACCGACAGCAGTATTCTACGTGAAAATGAACCTTTTTTCGAATTGGCACATTGCCAAACCATGTGATTTTTGCATTAGAAGGTTAATTTGCGAATTTTGCTTAATTTTACCAAAAAATATAATTTAAGCATTACAATTCAATTACTTAAATTAAAAATCAAACAAATTCACCTATAAACTTAAAGTGTGCTTAATTCAGTTTTTTGCCATCAATTTTTATCTACATGTTGGGTATCATGAAAATAAATTATCAATGACCGTAATTTCCATAAGTATGGGTTAAAAAGCGAATTGAAACAGATCTGTGCTTTCCTATCGAAATTTATGATCTGCACCTGATAAATTGATAGTTGATCCTGAAGGCTTAAGACAACCTAAATAATAGTCACCTTTCTACTCTTTCTTCAGTTTAAATTATGTGCATTTTTTTAATTACCTTTACAAACACTGGAAATGTATCTACCGTAATTCAAATAAAAAATTGGTTTTATTGGTTTAATAGGCTTTAGATGATGCCAGTACGTTGGTTTAATTAGGGTCTGTTGAC
>NZ_DCRI01000022.1:0-99460 GCF_002324975.1 Acinetobacter sp. UBA1496
AAGTGTCAACACACCCTAAAATTAAAAAAACTATTTTTTTGAATACTTGATCGGCTTGAAATTCCTGACTTTCAGAAAATAAAAAATTTGATATTCAAGCCTCTTCCAGAATTACAGTGATGAATCGGAACCATGGCCAGACCAATGAACCTAGGCTGGATATAAATAATTCACTATAATGCCGTAAAAATATTTATAACAATTAAAAATGATAAAAAATCATATCGCTCAAGTATTAGAGCAATTGGGTTTTAGTGCACAGAAGCGTGCTTTGCTTGTTCAGTTTTCCCATCAAAAACTTAATTCCGAAGTTTTTCTGCAACGTATTGATGGCCAACATGCCCTGAATCAGGGACTAAAGATTGAGCTGATTTGTGTGTCGACTAATGCCTTGATTCCCCTTAAAGAATTTATTGGAACTCAAGTAGCGATAGATCAGGTTACGGATCAAAGACAGTTATTTCGCAGTTCCGGAATTATTACTGCAGCAACTCAGGGACAGAGTGATGGCGCATTAACGCTTTATAAACTCATCCTAGAAGATGCAACGTCGCTATGGCATAAACGCCGTAATAGTCGTGTGTTCATGGACAAAAGTGTCCGAGAGATTACTGAAATCTTATTCAAAGAATGGCAGCGTAAGAGTCCATTGTTTGCGGTTGCACTCAAGCTTGATTTATCCGGTTTGCAGCAAACTTATGATGTGCGTCCTTTTACTATGCAATTGAATGAAAGCGACTATGACTTTTTAACCCGTTTATGGCGTAGTGAAGGGATTAACTGGTTGATTGATGAGTCTGAGTTTATAGTCGTGCATTCATCTGCACAGATTGCAGCGCAAAAGCTTAGATTAGTTGATGATAATAGCCACTACCAAGCTTTAAGCCGCAGGGCGATCCGTTTCCATCGTTCCAGTGCTACTGAACAAGAAGATAGCATTACCAGTATTATTGCAAAACGACAGTTGCAGCCGACCGCTGTACATATCCAGCGCTGGCATGCGGACCACTTGAATCAGGAAGAAGGCGTTGGTTCAGTACAAAGCAAGCACCAGCAGAGTCAGGTTCAGGATAATGCCAGCCTGGCATTGCAACAGGCCTGGAACATCAGTCCGGCATGGGTCACTGATCTCAGGCATGCAGATCAGGCAACCCCAGCCTCAGATGCACAAATCGAAAAAATAAACCAAAATTTGCAGCATTTCTATGCTGCACAGGCCAAACAATTTTTAGCAACATCCACAGTACGTGATGCCCAAGTGGGTTACTGGTTTCGGCTGGATCAGCATCCTGAAATTGACCAGCATCCAGCAGTAGATAAAGAATTTTTAATCATCTCCAAGAAATTTTATAACCAGAATAATTTGCCTAAAGACTTAAATGAGCAGGTCCATGCTTTAATTCAGCAAAGCTGCTGGAAGATGACAGAATTCAAGGACGCAGGTGAGCGTCAGGCCAACCAGCTAGTCTTACAACGTCGCCATATCCACTTGGTCCCTGAATACCAGCCTTTATTGCAGCGGCCACAGGCCTATCCGCAACGCGCCAAGGTAGTCGGGCCAGAAGATGAAGAAATTTATGTGGATGAATGGGGGCGGATCAAAATCCGTTTTCTGTTCACTCGTCCGAATGACCATGCTCACGATGGTGGCGCAGGCAGCAATGACAGTGATACAGATTCAGCCTGGGTAGATGTTCTGACCCCGTGGGCAAGTATAGGTTATGGGGTCCGTTTCTTGCCACGCATTGGTGAAATTGTGGCCGTCGACTTTTTCGATGGCAATATTGATCGGCCTTTTGTGGTAGGTCGGATTCATGAAGGCCAGCGTTCTCCGACGAAGTTTGATCAAAAAGGACAACTACCAGACACCAAAAAACTCAGTGGTATTCGCTCGCAAGAAGTACAGGGGCAAGGCTTTAACCAGCTACGTTTTGATGATACGACTGGCCAGATCAGTATACAGTTATATAGTAATCAAGCTGCCAGTCAGCTCAATCTGGGTAACTTGAGTCATCCGAAAGAACAGGCGGAAAGTGAAGGGCGGGGTGAAGGTTTTGAACTTAGAACTGATCAATCAGGTGCAGTCCGTGCAGGTGAAGGGTTATTGATTTCGGCTCATAAACAGCAAGCTGCAGATGGTTCACATATGGATGCTGAACCAGCGAAAAGCCAGCTTGAATCAGGCTTGCAGATGAGCCAAGCACTGAGTGATGTTGCTAAAAACCAGCAAACTGATCCGCTTGAAATCTTTGAGACCCTAAAAAGCTTTATTGAGCAAATTGAACAGCAAGATCAAGACAAAGCAGCTGCCTTTAAACAGGCAATCATGATTCTGACAGCACCAAAATCCATTGCGCTGAGTACTCAGCAGGATATTCATTTGTTTGCGGAAGGTCAAATTAGCCACCAGGCAGCGGACAGTATTAACCTAAGTTCGCAGAAAAAGATTATTGGTCATGCCTCTTCTAAAGTGAGTCTGTTTGCAGCCCAACAAGGCTTAAGAGCTTATGCCGCAAAAGGCAAAGTTGAACTACAGGCGCAAAATGATGGGATGGATATTAATGCGCGTAAAGGTATCAAAGTTGTTTCTACTGAAGATCAGATCGAAATTACAGCAGCGAAGGAAATTGTTTTAACTGCGGGCGGTTCTCAAATTGAAATCAGTAGTGCCGGAATTTTGCCGACGACAGGTGGTCAGTTTGAGATGAAGGCAGGACAACATCAATTTTTATCAGGGGAAAAGGTAATAAATGATATTCCCTATCTCCCTGCCTCACATAATAGTTCCTATGTTTTAGAGTTCGATGTGCGACATAAAATAAACAATAAATTATTAGAAAGCTCTCCAATTTTTAGTCTTATCGATTCTAAGGAGAATGTACGAACAGGAGAGATTCCCAAAGATGGAATTATTAGAGTTACTTCAGAAAATAAGGAAGAAAAATATACGGTTATGGTGCATAAATATGATGCAGAGATATCGGAGTTAGAAGAATGACTTATACGGCTCGTTTAAAAGTATTCTGTGATAATAAAGACCTTTTATCAAAATTAAGCTATACCTTACTAAATACGACAACTCAAAAAAGTTATGGAGGAAAAATTGATCCGAATGGTTGTACCAAAATCTATAATTGCAATAAATTAGATTTAATCTTTATAGAGTTAATTTTAAATAATTCAAAAATCGCCAGAGTGCGTGTTCCCGCACTAGAAAATGGCGAATTTAATAAATCGATATATAAATTAAAATCAACTACAGGTACAACAAAACAAGCAGAATCAAATAAAGTACCTGTTAAAGTTAAAAATGAATTAGAAATAGCACTTGAAGCTTTACATGGTACAGCACTTTACTTTAGTAATAACTTTTTAGATCATGATAGCTCCTTAAGAATTGCTTATATGAAAGCAATTAAAAAAATGAGTCATGATTACTTAAAGGATGTCGAAAATAGAAGAATGACTGTAAAAGACGCTTCGAAAGAGGCTCATACATTAAGAAATGATATTTTAGAACAGACTAGGAAAAAGAATTCTCCAATCGCGTTAGCAGTATCACAAAAAGAAAAAATAGCGGCTAAAAGTTTAGATCAATTCTTAGAATATTATGCATTGAAATTAAAAGATCCTGATAAATGGAAAAAACTGAAAGATCAGTCAAGACAAACCTTGGATAATTATGTAAAAGCATCAATAGGTACAAGAAATTCATATTTTCAGGCGCTTTCAACAGCAGATAAAAATAAAGTTTTTTATAGTGTAGTTAAAGGATCAGGGTCATCCCATGGAACCTTTGATAAAGCAGCAAAGTATATGAAACCACTAGGCAGAGTAATTGTAGTTATTTCAATTTCCTATGCTTGGTATGAGATTTATTCAGCTGAGAATAAAGAAAAGGAATTTTATAAAGAAGTCGCAACCATAGGCTCAGGATTGGCAGCTGGCGCTGTGAGCGGCGCTATTGCAGGAGGAATTTGTGGCCCCGGGTCTCCCATATGTTCAACAGTAGGTGTAATAATTGGCAGTCTAGCGGGAGGGTATGGAGCATATAAATTAGTTGAAGCTTATGATGAAGAGTTGGAAGCTTTTACAGAATGGACTTTATTTTAATTCCAGTAGGTAGCCTGTATGTTTAAGTTTTTTAAAAGGTTAGTAAGAAAAGAAGCTAATAAAAATTTAGATGCGAATAATTATAAAACTAAAATTAAAAATTTTAGCCTAGAGCATGATCAGATTGTGGGTGTAAATATAGATGATGTAATAATAAAAATACCTTATATAGACATAGTAAGGATATCTATTATGGTTTATGAGGAAGATTTACTCCCTCAACCAATCTGGACTGTGCAAACAATAAAAGACATTATTGATATACCGAATGAATTAAATAATACAGATAAATTATTTTTTGAGGTTCTTAATAAAAAAATAGAAGGTTACAACTCAGTTCAAACCCAAGCAGAAATATTAAAAGCTATGAATGGTACCCATAACAGCCTATTTCATATTTGGCAGCGCCATGATGCAGATAAAATATTTAAATCTATTAAATACTAATTTTTTCTTGCACAAAAAAATTTAATGATGTTTATTTCATAATCTTATAAATATAAAAAAAGCCTCTAAAGTAATTAATTATTTTAGAGGCTTATGCAAGCTAACTAAGTATTACATATTCGGGTAGTTCGGACCACCGCCACCTTCCGGTGTTACCCAGGTGATATTCTGAGATGGATCTTTGATGTCACAGGTCTTGCAGTGCACACAGTTCGCTGCATTGATCTGGAAACGTTTTGAACCGTCATCATTCTCCATGATTTCGTAAACACCCGCCGGGCAGTAGCGCTGTGCAGGCTCATCCCATTTTGGCAAGTTGACATCTACTGGAATCGAAGCATCGGTCAGTTTTAAATGCGCAGGCTGGTTTTCTTCATGCACCGTATTCGATACAAACACAGAAGACAGACGGTCAAAGGTCAGCTTGCCATCCGGTTTTGGATAGTTCGGCTTGAAGTTCACTGCATCAACCGTTTTCAGAGTTTTAAAGTCTGGCACCAGATCATGCAGGGTGAATGGCACTTTAAACACGTTCTGGTCGATGAAGTTGAATGCACCACCCATCCATTGACCGAACTTGTGCATTGCCGGGCCAAAGTTACGTGCGCTATATAACTCTTCTTTCAGCCAGCTGTTGTTGAACTTGTCTGGATAAGCAGTCAACTCTTTTACAAAGAAGTCTTCACCTTCAGTCACACGTGCAATCGCCAGGTCACCACCTTTTTCCACACCGGCAGCAATCGCTTCAAATACCGCTTCACCGCAGAGCATGCCGGATTTCATGGCAGTATGTGAGCCTTTGATCTTGGCAAAGTTCAGGAAGCCCGCATCATCACCAATGAGTGAACCACCCGGGAAGGTGAATTTCGGCAGAGAGTTAAAGCCACCTTTAGTTACCGCACGCGCACCATAAGAAATACGCTTACCGCCTTCCAAGTACTGTTTAATCAGAGGATGGGTTTTCCAGCGCTGCATTTCCATGAATGGATACATGTGTGGATTTTCATAAGAAAGATCCACAATCATGCCTAACGTCACCTGGTTATTTTCAGCATGGTATAACCACCAGCCACCTGAAGAACCAGTTTCAGATAAAGGCCAGCCAGCACCGTGCATTACCAGGCCTGGTTTATGCTTGGCAGGATCAATTTCCCAGAGTTCTTTAATGCCGATACCGTAGTGCTGTGGATCAGCATCTTTGTCCAGATTGAATTTCTGGATTAGACGTTTGCCTAAGTGACCGCGACAGCCTTCAGCAAAAATGGTGTATTTGGCATGCAACTCATAACCTGGCGCAAAGTTATGTGTTGGTTCGCCATCTTTACCAATCCCCATGTCACCGGTTTGGATACCTTTCACCGTACCATCTTCATGATACAGAATTTCTGAAGCAGCAAAGCCCGGGAAGATCGATACTTCCAGCTCTTCAGCTTTCTGGCCTAACCAGCGCACCACGTTGCCCAGAGAGATGACATAGTTGCCATCATTGTGCATGGTTTTCGGCACCATCCAGTGCGGGGCTTCTTGTGATTTTTCATCTGAAAGAAGGAAGAAAGTTTTATCTTCTGTGACTGGCACATTTAAAGGCGCACCTTCTTCTTTCCAGTTCGGGAACAGCTCGTTCATGGCACGTGGTTCAAGCACAGCACCTGAAAGAATATGTGCACCGACTTCGGAGCCTTTTTCTACGACACAAACGGACAGATCATTTAAATTGTTTTCAATTGCAAGTTGACGGATCTTGATTGCAGCAGACAGGCCGGCAGGACCCGCACCTACGATCACAACGTCAAACTCCATCGATTCACGTTCGATGTGTTCCATGTAGGACTCCTCATATTTCTATTCGGTGGCAACCATAATCGGATGATTGGGTGCTGCCATGAGTGTTCTGAATTCCTAGACACAAAAATAGTAGTGTCTTTAAGCATCTGGGCTAGTATAGTTTTAAACCCAGGTTAAGCCAATTGGCTGAAACATATTATTTTTCCGTCATCAAGGTCTTCTTTATATGAATAAGTCAGCACCCGAGAAAAATCCGACGAAAAAAGTAGCTTCTAGCGATGATAAAAATTTAATGGATATCGCACAATACTTAAAAGATGCACAGGGCAGTCACAAAAGGTCAATCCCGCCTTTGGATCAATGGCAGCCAAAGCATTGTGGGGCAATGGATCTCAAGGTTTTGGCCAATGGAGAATGGTGGCACGAAGGTCAATTGATTAAGCGTCAGCCGATGATAGACCTGTTTTCAACGGTACTCTGGAAAGAAGAAGGAAAATTCTATCTAAAAACGCCGGTTGAAATGATTGAAATCGAGGTCGAAGATGAACCTTTGTTTGTGAATCAGGTGGATCAGGTCGAGATTGAAGGCAAGACTTACCTGCAATTAACCACCACAACTCAGGACATCATTATTGTCGATAGCGAACATCCTATCTTTATGCGTCAGTATCAGGATGAATTGCGTCCTTATGTGCATGTCCGTTTTGGAATCAATGCGCTGATTCAGCGGGCTGCTTTTTTACATCTGGTGGAGATGGGCGAGCTCGGTGAAAATGCTGCTGGAGAGACGGTTTTAAGCTTGAAAAGTGGTGATTTAGACTTGCATTTAAGCACCTGAGGTTTAAGCTTTGTCGCAAGGTCATTTGAAACAAGCAACTAGCAACGTTATGAGCGCTATCCAACCGATTTATCCCTTAGTAGATCCCATGCCTAAAGCCAGTGCTGATGCACCTATCGGGATCTTTGATTCTGGTGTAGGAGGGTTATCGGTTGCTTTGGAAATTGCCCGGTATTTGCCCAATGAGCGCTTTGTTTATTATGCCGACACGGCTTACGTACCTTACGGACCGCGTAAAGATCAGGAAATCCGTGACCTGACTGCGCGAGCGATTGAATGGCTGTATCGTGAAGGCTGTAAAGTTGCAGTCGTCGCCTGTAATACCGCTTCTGCTTTTAGCCTGGATTATTTACGTGAGCATTACGGTGAAAACTTTCCGATCATTGGTCTGGTGCCAGCGCTAAAACCTGCAGTCCTCAATACCCAATCCAAAACGGTGGCCGTTCTGGCCACACCTGCAACCTTTCGTGGCCAGCTGATTAAGGATGTCATGACCCGTTTTGCCGAGCCGGCAAAGGTCAAAGTGATTCCGGTGACCTGTCTGGATCTGGTGCCTTTTGTAGAAGCCGGCCAACAGATGAGTCCTGAGTGTCTAGCGACATTAACTCAGATTTTACAACCGGTTGTTGATCAGGGTGCTGATTATTTAGTGCTAGGATGTACACATTACCCCTTCCTAAAATCGTCAATTCAGTATATTTTTGGTCAAAAGCTGACATTAATTGACTCAGGATTCGCGGTTGCGAGACAAACGGCCCGAATTTTGATTAAAAATGGGTTATTATTTGAACATGAGTGCAAGGACAGTCTGAAAATCCGACTTGTGGTTAGTGGTCAAAATGCTGAACAGCTCCAGCCGATTTTAGGGCATCTGATTCCAGCCGATATTAAATGGCAGGTCAGCAATATGGAGACAGAAGTCAGCTAGGCGACCATCACTCATCTTATAATTTTCAAAGATATATTTTTATACTGGGGTCGTCATATTGTGTCAGGGCAGGGTGTAGCCGGCCAGATCAATGCGCAGTAAAAGAGGATAATCAATGCTCGATAAACGTTATCAGGTGTTTATCTCCACCTCTGGTGCAGAAATGCAGCCAGAGCGGATCATCTTGTCACAAACTTTGGTCGGCATGGGTTTCTTTTCCTGGGGGCTGGAACAACGCACTCCTTTAAATACTGCATTTGCGCGTCGCCAGATTGATGACTGTGATTATGTGGTGATTCTGCTGGGTAGCCAGTATGGTGAGCAGTCGGTTTCCGGTGTGGGTTATATGCACCTGGAATATATTTATGCTGTGACCAAGCAGAAACCGATTATTGTATTTATGCATGAAGATCCGGCTTCACGTGATCCTTCATTGCACGATACGAAACCTGAATTACAAGAAAAATTTAAAGAATTTCGTCAGTTATTGCAGCAGGAAGCTGATCAGGTCTTTTGCTATCGCACCTTGCGTGATCTGGAAATGGCGGTACGTTTGAACATGCCGCAAATGCTGGAACGCTATCCGGTAAGTGGCTGGGTACGTCCGCAGAATACTCAAGCCTTGCATGACGAGATTGACCAGCTCAAAGCCAAAGTGGCCCAACTGGAACGCGATGGGGGGACACGTGAAGTGGATCCTTTCCTGAGCCTGCCGAAAGTGTCTATGCATGAAGTTTTCTCTTTCGAATACCGTATGCATGCTTATCAGGATGGTAACTTTAAAGAGCTGAAAGTTGAGAAAAGACTGACCTGGGCACAATTGCTGGCTATTCTTGGTTCTACATTCATTAATCCAACGCCGGAGGAATTTTTCTCCAAGCGTATGAATGAGTATTTGAATGAAACCGGTCTGGCAGATGCACGAGCGGAAATGCCGCGCGCGCATGCTGTAGCCCGTGCCCAGATTAATATCCGTGCCCTGCATAGCCTGAAATTGCAAATGCGCCAGAATGACTGGATTATACCGTCGGGCCGTGATGACCGCCAACGTCTGCTTTGGCAGATTACGCCTAAGGCACAGAAGCTGCTAGACAGTAACTTGCTGGATAAAGATCGTACTTTTCAATATAAGTCAGTGTATTAATCCATATAGAGAATAAGTAAAAAGCTGTTAAAGTAAGCAGGTTGATACTACGACGGGCGTACTGCATGTTTTCTACAGCTAAACCGAAAGTTACGATTATATTGGCAAATTTAGGCACACCTGATGCACCGACTGTGCCGGCAGTACGCGATTTCCTGAAGCAGTTTTTATCTGATCAGCGTGTCATTGAAATTCCCAAGCCAATCTGGCAACTCATCCTGCGTTTATTTATTTTACCGTTCCGTCCTAAGCGGGTTTCCCGTGCCTATGCACAGGTCTGGGGCCAGGATTCACCGATGCGTGAGATTCTGCTGCAGCAGGTAAGTCAAGTAAAGGCTAAGCTCATTGAACAATATCCGCAATTTGAACTGAATGTGGTACCTGCCATGACCTATGGCAATCCCAATATTCAGGCTGTTCTTGATCAGATTTCGGCTCAACCGCAAGATCATATTATTCTGTTTCCGTTATTCCCCCAGTATTCAGCGACTTCTACCGCACCTCTGTATGATGCGGTCGCAAAATGGGTGCTGAAACAGCGCAATCTACCTGGTCTGTCGATTATCCGCGATTATTATCAGCATCCTTTATTTATCCAGTCACTGGCACAAAGTGTTCGGGATTATCAGGCGATTCATGGGCAGCCAGAAAAACTGTTGATGTCATTTCATGGTATCCCGCAGCCCTATGCCGATAAAGGTGATCCTTATGCGGATCGTTGCCGGATCACAGGCAAACTGGTTGCAGAAGCTTTAGGTCTATCTGAAGATCAATATGCAATTAGTTTCCAGTCCCGGTTTGGTAAACAGGAGTGGGTTAAGCCTTATACGGATGCCTTAATTGAAGAGTGGGGCAAACAGGGCGTGAAATCAATTCAGGTGATGAGTCCGGCTTTTTCGGCTGACTGTCTGGAAACACTGGAAGAGCTGGCCATGGAAAATGGGGAGACCTTCAAGGCCAATGGCGGGGAAAGCTACAGTTATATTCCGGCTTTGAACAACCGTGAAGATCATGTGCAATTGCTCAATACGCTGTTACAGGCTAATCTTGAAGCATTGAATCAGACGCTTGCCCATTAATCTTTTGAGGTTTCTTATCCTATGTTACAAGTCAAAATTGTTCCTGTGACTGCATTTCAGCAAAACTGCTCGATTCTTTGGGATAGTGACAGTAAAGAGGCTGTTTTGATTGATGCAGGGGGCGAACCTGAGAAATTAAAAGCGGAAGTAGAAGCACTGGGCTTAACAGTCAAGGCTTTATGGCTGACTCATGGTCATCTCGATCATGCTGGAGCAGTTGGTGCTTTAAAAAAAGTTTGGGATGTGCCGGTGATTGGTCCGCATAAGGACGATGCATTCTGGCTGGATATGATTCAGGAAGTGTCTGCCCGTTATGGCTTTCCGATTCCGGAAAAAGTAGAAGTCACGCAATGGCTGGAAGGTGGAGAAGTTCTCAAGCTGGGTGATGAAGAGTTTGAAGTACGTTTTGCCCCAGGCCATACTCCAGGTCATGTAATGTTCTATAACAAGAATCATGCTTTGTTATGGACAGGGGATGTACTGTTTAAAGGTTCAATTGGGCGGACAGATTTCCCGCGTGGCGATCACCAGCAGTTAATCGATTCAATCCAGCGCGAATGTTTTAGCCTGCCGGATGAAACCCAATTTATTTCAGGACATGGTCCGATCAGCAATATTGGTTTTGAAAAGCAGCATAACCCTTTCGTTGCAGGAAAAGCGGGTTAAAGTAGATAAAAAGATCAGCCTAGCTGGTCTTTTTATTTGTTAAAAGGATTATTTAAAGACTGACGGGTTTGTGCGTAGATCAGCCAAGTCATAATGGCAAGGAGAATTCCAACAACAATAAATAAGCCATCCTGTTGGAAAATGCCTATTCCTAATGACAATATCGCAAGTATTCCTACCCCAATTAAAATAATCTTTAGAATAATGTAGCCCATATTCTTGCTCTAAAATAATGTGATATTTCTGCGTAAGAACATAGTATTAAACTGGCATATGTGCTGTTAACTTGTGTTGGGTTTCTACAAGCCTTTTATAAAAATCATGTAATTATTTAGGATATGCTTAATGTGATAGGATCTTCTAAAAGGTTCAGTCTTCTTCAGAAGATTCAACCGCTGGAGCATCTTGGGTTGGCAGTTTGTATTCTTCGCTGGCCCAAGCGCCAAGGTCAATCATTTTGCATCGTTCCGAGCAGAAAGGGCGAAATTCATTATTTTCCCAAGTGGTCAGTTTGCCACAGCGTGGACATTTTAAAGTGGTCGACATCAGCGCACTCCCTAGAAAAATAAAGCTTCGATTAGGCAAATATAACTGCACTTGTTAGACTTATACAGTTTTTATTAGTTTGATCTGATTATGTCGATTCGTCAATTTCAAGCACAGCGTATGCATGCGCCTCGTGATTTCCAAAGTATCAGTTTTGAACCGGTTTGTGTGGAAATCGGTGCGGGCAAAGGTAAACATGCTTTGCTCTTCACTCAGACCAATCCGAACAGCAAGCTGATTGCGATCGAGCGAACTCGAGAGAAATTTTTGGCCATGCAAAAACAGCATGCGCTGGAAGGACAGCCGAATTTACAAACGGTTCATGCTGATGCCTTGCCTTGGATTGTGCATGCTCTCTATCCAGCGCAAGTCGAACAGTTCTTTATTTTATATCCGAACCCTGAGCCGCATAACCCGGCACAGCACTGGCTGAATATGCCATTTTTTGAGTTTTTATTATCGCGTTTAAAAACTGGTGGCACGATCACTTTAGCGAGTAATATTCCTGAATATATTGAGGAGGCAGAGCAGCAGGTTCAAAATCTGTGGAAATTGCCTTTCGTTAAAGAAGTCATTGGCCAAGACTCGGCAAGAACTCATTTTGAAATTAAATATCTAGAACGTGGTGAGTTGTGCCAGCAATTGATTATTAGTAAACCGGAAGGCTATACAACGCGTTTTGATGAGTTTCAGCCGCTACAAGGGCAGAATACGAGTTCAGCGGAATAAGCCATGACGAAGCGCATTGCAATTGTGGGTGCTGGCCCGGCAGGCTTGATGGCTGCAGAAGTTCTGAGTCAGTCTGATTATGAGGTGCATGTTTTTGAACAAAAGCCTTCGGCTGCACGCAAATTCCTAATGGCTGGGAAAACTGGTCTAAATATTTCCCATGCCGAGCTAGTCGAACAGTTTGTGCAACGTTATGATCAAGTGGACTGGTTAGCGCCTTGGATCAAACGTTGGGATGCCGTATGGATTCAAAACTGGATGAGAGATCTTGGTATTGAACCTTATATTGGTTCTTCAGGTCGAGTTTTTCCTACAGAAATGAAGGCCGCTCCACTATTGCGTGCCTGGCTAAAACGTCTGACCGAGCATGACATCCAGTTTCATTATCGCCATCAAATTCTAGATCTAAAAAATCATCAGCTGCAGATTCATGATTTGAAAAATGATCGCACATTCACAGAAAACTTTGATGCGATTGTTTTGGCTTGTGGTGCAGTGTCATGGTCAAAACTCGGCAGTGATGGCAAATGGCGAGCATGGCTTGATTGCAGCGAGATTGAACCTTTCCAAGCCAGTAATGCGGGTGTGGAATATCCATGGTCCAAGTTTATGCAACCTGTATTCGGTCAGCCACTGAAACGGGTCGAAGCTTGGGTTGATGGCGGTGACAAGACTATGGGTGATATTGTGATCAGTCACTATGGTCTGGAAAGTGGTCTGATCTATAAACAAGGCCGGGGGCTGCGTCAACAGCTGAAACAGGGGCAGCCAATGCAGCTGAATCTGGATCTTTTTCCGGATCAAACCGTAGAACAATTAGCTAAAAAATTACAGCCAAGTAAAAAACAGTCTTTGAATAATATCTGGCGCAAAGCAGGCTTAGAGGGCGCAAAAGCTGCTCTAGTGCGTGAACTGGTACCAAAACCACTTTGGCAAGAAGCAGCTGAGCTAGCACAGCAAGTGAAGCATCTAAAAATATTATTAACAGGTTTCCGTCCTATGCAGGAAGCGATTAGCTGTGCAGGTGGGGTTAAACGCGAGGTTCTGTCAGAGCAGCTTCAGCTTAAATCCAATCCCCATGTGTTCTTATGTGGTGAGATGCTGGACTGGGATGCGCCTACAGGAGGCTATTTACTCACTGCCTGTTTTGCCACTGGACGTGCAGCCGCAGAAGGGGTGCAGCACTATCTGGTTCAAGCTCAATAATACGCATTCTTCAGAAAGTGAAAGTTAAATCTTAGAACTGCATATAAAATTTCAGGAAGCGTCTGCTTCCTGAACTGTATTATTTATTGTGCTGGGGCTTTATTTGCGGTAGTCATCTCTGGATATTGCGAACGCCAGCGTTCCAGTTGCTCCTGGGCATGTAGATATTTGCCTAGACCTTTTACATTTTCACTGGCTTCATTCACAGTAGTGACCTGAGATTTCGAACTATTCACCAGTTTTTCCTGATGTTCCCAGTATTGATACATTAAACCCTGAATATAACGGCCCTGTTCAGTTTTCAGCTCCAGATCTTTGAGCATATTTAGCGAAGACTGGACATGATCGCGTTGACGTTGCTGGACAAATTCCGGAGTCAGATTGTCATCATTGCGCATGCCATTGAGCTCAGCTTCCAGATCCGCGCTCATTTCCTGAAAACGTTCTTCATAGTCATTCAAGACAGCAATATCATGGGGATCATCTTCCGTTTTAGGGAAGTTTTTCACGGGTCCAGTTTTCAATTCCTGCATGATTTCCTCTGATGCAGAGTCTTCTGTTGCTTGCTGTTCTACAGATTGTGAACTTTTCTGGTCACAGGCCATCAAAAACATGGCAGCAGTGAAAAGTGCAGTTCGTGACATCAATTGAATGGTGTGCATGATTGAATCCTGTTCCTAATTATTTTTCTTGAATACATAAACATAGGTAATATAAGGGAAATTAATCATATCTTCTGCACCCTTGTCCGTATAGTTTTTGATAATTTGTTCGAATTGCTGCTTGAGCTGCTGTTGCTGTTCTTTTGGTAGTGCGGCAATAAAGCTGGTTGACAATAAGCGTTTGGAAACTACCTGCTCGACAGGGCCATGCTGCAGCTGGCGCATTTGCGTTTCAGCATAAGGCTGAAAGAGATTCTGTTCTTCAAATACTTTACGCCAGGCACCACTATGATAGCGTGGTGTATCGCCTTCCAGTGGTGCAATATAATCTGCCAGGGCTTTGACCCAGTCGACTGTAATATCTCGTTGGTTCCAGACCAGTACCAGAAAGCCTTGAGGTTTAAGTACCCGATCTAGCTCCTTTAAGGTTTCCAGATTGGAAAACCAGTGAAATGACTGTGCACAAAACACGGCATTCACGCTATGATCGGGCAGGGGAAGCTGGTGGCTCATCCCTTCTAGGGTATGAATATCCGGATGTGCCAGTTTTAACTGGGCCAGCATTTCAGGGACAGGATCAATGGCGGTGATGTGGCTGCTGAGTGGAAGCAAATAGGGAATAAATTTACCTGTTCCTGTTCCCAAATCGACAAGATCTGCATCTACAGGCAATGACAGTGTCTCGGCAAGCCATGGGCTAAGATCTGCCGGATAGTCAGGGCGTACCTGCTGATAAAGCTCAGCCGCTGCACTAAACCCCTGTTGAGCTGCAGGATGCAGTGATTGTGTCATATTTTGCGCTTTTTAATCTTTTTCATCGATATAAAATAGCATATTCACTTTTTCGGCCCTATTCATTGAGTGAATTGTTGCCGAAAAGTTAGATTCACCAGCACGGGAAAGTTATGGATAAGCAGATTGTTTTTGAAGATGAGCATATACGCGCAATTTTTATGCCGGGGTCATCTTCAGAATTGATTTTTTCATTTGGAGATTTGATTACCCGTGCCAAGGGCTTGAGCATCAATGCCGAAAAATCATTAGCGAAATTTGAATTTAATGTTTTGGGAATCATGCCCAAACAGAAATCCTGGTTTCCCAAAAGTTCCATGTGGAACATGTTGCAAGCGATTGCTGAGCTGATTGCGCCGTTTCAGCAGCGCATTGCCTATGGTGGTTCTATGGGTGGCTATGCCGCGATTAAATATTCCAATCTGCTGAATGTTCAGCGTGTGGTCGCGATGGTGCCGCAATATTCGATCGATCCGGAAGATGTCGAAGATGCCCGCTACAACATGTTTTACCAGCCCGAGCTAAATGAGGGCATGCGGATTGAGGCAGAAGATGTCAGTCCGGAACGGGAATATATTCTGGTTTATGACCCGTATTGTACCGAAGACCGGGCACATTACCTGAAACTGGAAGCCGTACTTCCGCAGCATCATGTACTGCATCTGCCATTTACTGGCCATGATGCCATCGCTGTTCTGGCCAGCTCCGAGCTGCTGTATGACTTTTTATTGCATGAATATGATGAAAGTTATTTCTACCAGAAAATGCGTCGGGTCAAGAAAAACAGCAAGTTCTATTATCGCAAGGTGATTGAGAATATCTTGCCGAGGCATCGTTTTGCTTTAGGACGTATCCTGAAAAATAATGATCTGCTGCTGGATACCCAGTTTTTTGATGCAGCGCAAAAACAGGTGATTTTGCGTGAATTGCTGAGTAATAAACAGGTCGATCAGCAGGATCTGCTCAAGCTTGGGATTCACGTCAATCTGCCGCAGGAAAAGCGTCAGTTATTGCTGGATGCCTATGGTCATGCGCTGGTCTTTAATGTCATCAGCAACAAGATCGAAAGCTATACCGGTGATGCGATTGCACTGAACCATAAATTCCTGATTCCGATTTATGCCAAAGGTAATGGCTTGCTGACCATTAACCTAAATGATGAGCGCTATCTAGTAGTGATGAATGACCGGCATATCATGAAACTGGTCAAGGAGCAGGATGAATTAAATGTAGGCATGCATCCGATTATCATGAAACGCTATGCTGATTTTTATATGTTCAGCTATAAGCATCTAAATTTGCATACAGATGAATACGGCGCTTCCGGTTTCGTTGACGCAAGTGACAAAAATACACAGTTTGTGACACGAAGTGAAATGAACTAACGAAAAATTTTTCTAAAAAACAAATACTTGACTTATGTTTGCTAAAGGCTAATATGGTCTTAGGCGGTATGATAAATAGTCACACCGCTCCCGGTTGTTTATATGACAAGGGAGTAAATATATGCAATCCATACGAGTTACGAGTATTTGTTTTATTCTTGGACTGATGCTGCCTAATTTTGCACACGCGGAAAGTGTGCATCCTGCAATGATCTTGCTCAGTTCTTCTCTTATTTTTCTGATCTTTCTCAGTGTATATGTGATTTATAAGGTGCGCCGTTCTTTGCGTAACCATATTGATAAGTCTGTAGATTAACCACTTCTGACAGTAAGTTGCTTGAAAACCCTGCAGGACTTGTTTTAAATGGCAATCAAAATAAATTGTCAAACAAGGTTGAGGGTAGCGCCATGAAAGCCGCTTATTTAGATTATGCTTCTTTAGACCAACAGGATTTGGACTTTCAGGCACTTCATGCAGTATTTGATCAGCTGCTCTTATACCCGGCCACATCGGCTACAGAGATTCAGTCCCTTGTGGCCGATGTCGATGTCATCATTACCAACAAAGTCATGATTGACGCGGCAACCATCCAGCAATGTCCTCAACTGAAACTGATCCTGATTTCTGCCACAGGCACTAATAATGTCGATCTGGCTGCGGCCAAGGCACGTGGTATTGTGGTGTGTAACTGTCAGGCTTATGGTACCTCTGCTGTCGCTCAGCATACCCTTATGCTGATGCTCACTCTGGCCACTTCATTTCTGACTTATCAGCGTGCAGTACAGCAGGGTGAATGGCAAAAGGCCAGCCAGTTCTGTCTATTAGGTGCGCCAATTGTAGAATTGGCAGGTAAGACCTTAGGTATTGTTGGTTATGGTGAACTAGGTCATGCTGTTGCCAGACTGGCAGAAGCCTTTGGCATGAAAGTATTAGTTGCCGCTTTGCCCAACCGTCCGGCAGATGACTCACGTATTCCATTTGCCGATTTATTGCCACAAGTGGATTTTTTAAGCCTACATTGCCCTTTAACGGAAGATACCCGTCATTTAATCAGTCATGCTGAACTGGATGCGATGAAACCAAGCGCATTTTTAATTAACTGTGCACGTGGTGGAATTGTCGATGAACAGGCGTTGGCTCAGGCCTTACGCGAAGGCAAAATTGCCGGTGCTGCGACGGATGTGCTTACCGTGGAGCCTCCGAAAGAGGGCAATGTATTGCTCGACGCCTCAATTTCTAACCTGATTGTTACACCGCACAATGCCTGGGGCAGTGTCGATGCGCGTCAACGCATTGTGGATCAGATGGTGGAAAATGTAGCAGCCTTTAAGCAAGGTCAGCCCATCCGTCAGGTAAATTAAAAATTATTAAATAAAAACTAAATGCTGATCGAATTCGATCAGCATTTTTTTCGGTTTTCTGGCGTAATATATTTATCTAATAGTTTTAAAAATTCACTCTGAACCAGTGCAGACCGGGGGTTAAATATAATTTCCTGATAGACGCGCTTAAATTCGGGTACCCGTTCATCGGGACGCTTGTCATAAGATGTTCGATAATGGGTTTCAAACATATAAATCAGATGATTCTGCGAGAAATAGGTAGTTCGATAGCTATAAATATCATCTCCCTGAGCCCCGATTCTTAATTTACACATATCCTTGATCCGATACAGGTCGGCATTATTGCCAGAGGCGGGTCTAAATTATGCTTGATCAAGGTTTTGAATATGCTGGATTTTTTCGCCTTCGGTTTTGTGGTTATAAGAGGCAGCCCTAGACAGGCTCGGGATGGAAGATAATTCATCATCAATCGCAGCAATTGAGGTCACGGTTTCACCTGAAACCAGTAAAGTGATGTACAGGATGGCTACGCCACACAGAATGCCGACGATAAAGCTGAAAAGAATTTTTCTCATTTTTATTATCTTCTTATGATTTTATTTGAGCTCAGTCTAAAGAAAGGCTCAACTATCTTCAATGCTTAAAAGAAAAAGCCCGTAATGGGCTTTTTTCAATGCGATGATTTAGAGATCATCTACTGCATAACTGGTCGCTGCATCGGAACTTGATTGGGGTTGTGATACCGATGAATTTTGAGTTGCGGTAGATGGCTGACTCAAAGGTTGCTGCACGATCGGCGCCTGTTGTGAATTGCCGCGCCAGACTTCCCGAGTTTGCTGAATTTTCTGACCCGTTTGCTGTGCTGCCTGAGTCGCACCCTCATCTACTTTCTGGATGGTATCTGATGCCACAGACTTGGTATTGCCCCAGGCACGGTCTACACCCGGTTTGATTTTGGCAATGCCTTTTTCAGTGACTTCACCTACTTTTTCAGCGGTATTGATGACACCTTCCTGTGCTTTATAGGCAAACACATGCAGCAGGTTCGGATTCTCACCATAAGGCGCAATCGGTTTGGTGGTCTGAGTGGTTTCGGTCTGTGCAAATACAGGTGCGCAGAACATTAAAGCTGTCGTTAAAATAATTGGGGTTTTGATATTCATTATGGATCGACCTCGAATTCGTCAAAGAGCGGTCTGAGTTTGGTTTTCAGTGTAACGGATAATCAGCCAAAAACAATGAATAAGCTGTGAAGAGAGTATAGGTTCAGCGTAGTATGATGCGAGGATTTTATAATTTTTAAGGGGAAGAAGAAATAGGTCAAATCAGAAGAAAGATTAAATTTCTATTCATTCAAATAAATAGCCCCATTTTCAAAAAAACAGGGCGATCTATTTAGTCACATTGTGTCAGGGCATCTTTAGCAAAATGATTGCGCAGAGTCACAAAGTTCTTTTGTACCGCCGCATCATGCAGGTCAAATTTTTGTGCTGTGCTGGTTCCGTCGCGTTGGAAAGTGGCTGAACCGGCATCAATCAGGGTCAGTCCTTTAAATGACCATTGTTCAACTGAACGGTTGTTGCCGATGTCGCCAGTAAATTCAATCACGCATTTGTCGAGGAATTTGGTCAGTTTCGCCTTATTGTTGGTTGTTTCTGGAATAACTTCGAGATTTTGTACTTCCTGTAATACACCCAGTTCCAGTTGTGGAATGGTGGGTTGAGATGTACATGCTGTAAGTGCGATACCCGCAAGAGTCGTCATAATGAGTGTTTGAAATTTCATGCGCTTCTTTCTTGTTGAGTGTTGTTAGGGTGAGTATATGAAATATATAGGGATATGCCTATAGCAATTGATTCTAGTATTAGATTCATTACTGAGTTACTAAATAGTGATTCACTTCGTCAAAAGTATTTTCTTCTTCAAGAATCCCTAAACTTATTAGGGGAGAATTTGATAGTAAATGATTAGTCTTAATCAGACTTATAAATTTTTCATCTAATGGAAAAATGTCATAATCAGAGCGGTAAGCATTAATATGCTCTGAATTAAATTTTTTATAATTATTTAAAATATATAATTGAATATAAATGACTACAATAATTGTGGAGGCTCTAAAGAGAGTTGAAAAGTATAAGGCTTCTTCATGATCTCCTGTAAAATCCGGATTGGGAACTACTTTTATTTTACCATGAGCTAATAAGTTTCTAATATTTGTCAAAAGATAAAAAGATGTTGATACATGATTTGAGGCTTCCTTATTATTAATAAATTTTTCAATCTTTTGATCGTTTAAGTAATTTAGCTGTAATCCTCTTTTTATAACAGCTATGTATTTTTCACAATATTTTTCCGTATATATTGGATAGCTATCTATTGAGTATTTTTCTATATTGTTTCTGAACTTAGGTATGTCAGGTTGATATTGATTTTCTTTTTTAGGAGCTATGTATTCTAGAATGTTATATAAATACATGAAGCGCGTAAGTTCCAGCATATACTTTTCATAATATTTATCATCTTCTCTGTTGAATTCATATAGATCGCATAGATAAGTTTCTAGTTCTTGATGTTCATAACTGTCAAATTTGATATCTGTTAATGCTGAGGCTAGCCTTGACCAAAGAGCTATATGTTCTAATTCTTCGATAGATTCAAGGACAAACCTTAAGTTTGTAATAGCCTGTCGTATATTGTTGTTATTTGAGAAACATATTAGGCAAGATTTATTAATTTTTTTCATATGATTTTTAAAAAGAAAACCCCACTAATTTATAGCGAGGTTTTCATTAACTTACAAGAAGTTATAACTTAGTGCTGTAACACTGAAATATCTGCAACTTTAGTGAACAGATCACGCAACTGAGCAAGTAGACGTAAACGGTTTACTTTTAGTTCAGCATCATCAGCCATCACCATTACGCCGTCAAAGAATGCATCTACTGGCGCACGCAGGGCAGCCAATGCAGACAGCGCAGCAGTGTAATCTTTAGAAGCAAACAGCGGCTCAACCACCGGTGTGATTTTTTGCAGTTCAGCGAACAATGCTTTTTCAGCATCTTCCACCAGATTGGCTTCAACCACAGCACCTTCAGGTGCAGCTTCTTTTGCAAGAATATTCGCCACACGCTTATTCGCAGCAGCAAGTGCAGCAGCTTCAGGCAATGCACGGAAGTGATTTACCGCATTTACACGTTTGTCAAAATCAAGTGGAGATTTTGGTGATAACGCTTGAACTGCTTGAATCACGTCAACATCAACGCCTTGGTCTTCGTATTTCGCACGGTAACGACCTTCAAGGAAGGTAACCGCATCTGCCAGAGTCTTGTCGTGGTCTTTCAATACATCGCCATACGCAGCTAGAGCAAGCTTAATTAGATCTTCAATTGATACATCAAGTTCGTTTTCAGTGACCAGACGCAGGATACCAATCGCAGAACGACGTAGCGCAAACGGGTCTTTAGAACCTGTAGGTGCCTGACCAATACCGAAAATACCAGTTAAAGTATCTAGACGATCCGCAAGCGCAATCGTTGTACCAGTTTTGGTTTTAGGCAGAACGTCACCTGCGAATTTAGGTAAGTATTGCTCACCTAAAGATTCAGCCACTTCATCATTTTCGCCTTCAAGACGTGCGTAGTAAGTACCCGCGATGCCTTGAAGTTCTGGGAATTCACCCACCAGCTCAGAAGTTAAGTCACATTTAGCGAGAAGAGCCGCTTTTTTAGCATCTTCATCTTTTGCTCCCGTAATCGGAGCAAGTGCGACAGCCAGTTTGGCAATACGTTCAGACTTGTTCCACAAAGTACCCAGTTGTGCCTGGAATACCATGTTTGCCAGTTTCTCTTTACGAGAAGCTAATGGCTGTTTCTGGTCTTGCAGGAAGAAGAACTCAGCATCTGACAGACGCGGACGAACCACTTTCTCGTTACCTTCAATAATTTGAGTCGGATCTTTAGACTCAATGTTTGAAACGGTAATGAAGTAAGGCTGTAATTTGTTTTCAGCATTCACCAGACAGAAATACTTCTGGTTATCCTGCATGGTAGTGATCAGGGCTTCTTGAGGAACGGTAAGGAAGCGTTCTTCAAAGCTGGCACGTAAAGCTACCGGCCATTCAACCAGAGCAGTGACCTCGTCGCGAAGATCAGCAGGAACAATCGCAATCGCATTCACTTCATCTGCTAATGCTTTTACTTGCTGATCAATGATCGCTTGACGCTCCTCAAAAGATGCAATCACTTTCGCAGCGCGAAGGGCATCCAGATACGCATCTGCATTGGTCAGGATAATCGCTTCAGGCGCATGGAAACGGTGACCATAAGTCACGTTACCTGCTTTGTGATCCTGAATGTTTGCATCAATCACATTGCTGTCTTTTAACAACACAACCCATTTCACCGGACGAACAAATTCGGTACGGCTAGCAGCAGAACGCATGCGTTTTGCGATTGGCAATTGATCCAGAGCATGTTGCAGGATTTGTGGCAGTAAAACGTCCAGACTTTGGCCTTTGACATCTTTCAGGTAGCAGACTTTTTCAACTTTACCGGCTTGGAAAGTAGAAACCTGATCAACCGTAATGCCTTGACCGCGCATAAAGCCTTCAAGCGCTTTAGTCGGTTTACCTTCAGCATCATAAGCAGCTTGAACAGCAGGGCCGTCAAAACGTTTTTGCGTATCTGCTTGAGCAGCATCAACGTTGATGATTTTTAGTGCCAGACGACGCGGTGCTGCATAAGCTTCGATTGCGTCGAAAGCAAGACCGGCATCTTTTAAGCCTTTTTCAGTTTCAGCTTTTAAAGCGTCACGTAATTTTTTCAGGCTTTTTGGTGGAAGTTCTTCACAGCCAAGTTCAAATAAAACTGTATGTTTAGACATTATTTGTTCTCCGCTGATTTTTCTGCTTGAGCCGCTTCTGCTTCAACTTGTGCTTTAAGCTGAGCCAGGACTTCGTCACGTAGGTGAGGTTCTGCCATTGGGAAACCAAGTTTCGCACGTGCAGCCACATAGCTAGTCGCGATTGAACGTGCCAGAGTACGAACACGCAGGATATAACGCTGACGTTCAGTCACAGAGATCGCACCACGCGCATCCAGCAGGTTAAAGCTGTGTGATGCTTTAATTACTTGCTCATAAGCAGGCAATGGCAGTTCAGCTTCGATTAAACGCGTTGCTTCAGCTTCGTAGAAGTCGAACAGTTCGAACATTTTTTCTACTGGTGCATATTCGAAGTTATAAGTCGATTGTTCTACTTCATTTTGATGGAACACATCGCCATAAGTCACAGTACCGAACTGACCTTTGGTCCAAACCAAGTCATAAACCGAGTCTACACCTTGCAGGTACATGGCCAGACGTTCCAGACCGTAAGTGATTTCACCAGTAACTGGGTAGCATTCAACACCACCGACTTGCTGGAAGTAAGTGAACTGAGTCACTTCCATACCGTTTAGCCAAACTTCCCAGCCTAGACCCCACGCGCCCAGTGTTGGAGATTCCCAGTTATCTTCCACGAAACGGATGTCGTGAACTAAAGGATCAATACCGATTGCCTTTAAGGAATCCAGGTACAACTGCTGGATATTGTCCGGGTTTGGCTTAAGCACAACCTGGAACTGGTAGTAGTGTTGCAGACGGTTCGGGTTCTCACCATAACGGCCATCTTTCGGACGGCGTGATGGCTGAACATAAGCGGCATTCCAGGTTTCAGGACCTAGTGCACGAAGGAATGTTGCAGTGTGGAATGTCCCTGCACCCATTTCCATGTCGTAAGGCTGTAACACGACGCAGCCTTGCTCCGCCCAGTAGTTTTGTAAGGCAAGAATTAAGCCTTGGAAGGTATCAATATGCGATATGGCGCGACTCATGGTCATCCACTTAAAATTAGAGAAAAATTGTGCTTGATTATAAGGATTTTACAGGGGAGTGGCAAAGGGTTAATACGCTGAAAATATTTTGGAAAAAATTAAAATGGTCTTCATTCATGCCAGATTTTGCGCGGCTTTGCTGCAATTTTATGCTGGAATAGCAATGGGGTGAGATCTAAAAATCAGGAATAAATCAGATGTATAGCATCCTGGTCACTGAAGCGCAATAAAGTTAAACTGATCTCATACGATTGGGGTCTTAGAATTAGTTTAATCTTCACACAATATAATAATGCCTAATAATAAGGAACTTCATGGCCACTTACCAAATTCAGTGCCATTTAAAATACAAGATTGTGCAACCTACCGAATTTATTTTTATGGTTCAGGTCGCCCATCATCCCGATCAGAATATTCTCGAAGAACAGCTCACCATGAATATGCCGGTCAAGTGGCATCAATTTCGGGATGCTCAGCATCAAAACCGCCATATCCGGTTGCAACTCGAGCCCTGTGAAGCATTTGAACTGAATTATAGCGCGACAGTTACCCGTCAGCCGTGCATTCCGGTTGATCTGAGGCAAAATCTGAATGAAGTCAAAATTCCAGACCTGCCGGATGAAGTACTACCTTATTTGCTGGCCAGCCGCTATTGCAATTCAGATTTAATACTTGAAATGGCGAAACGTTCATTTGGCTGGATGACACCCGGCTATACGCGTGTAAAAGCCATTGAACAGTGGATTTATAACAATATTTTTTATGTCTCTGGCTGCTCTGACCAGTTTACGACTGCAACAGATGTACTGGTCCACCGGGCAGGGGTATGCCGTGACTTTGCCCATTTAGGTATTGCACTATGCCGTGCTTTAGGAATTCCGGCACGCATGGTGGTCGGTTATGTGGAAATTGAAAAATTTTTACCCGATTTTCATGCCATTTTTGAAGCCTATCTGGAAGGAGGATGGGTGCAGTTTGATCCGACCCGTTTGGCTCCGGTTGACGAGCTGATTCGCATTGGCACCGGGGTAGATGCCGGAGATGTGGCCTTCTCAACCTATTATGGTCAGGTCGAACTGCTCAAAATCGAACCTCTGATTAAACCTGATTCTCATAGCGAAGCTAAGGCTAAAATCACCTGACATGAATTATCTCATTGAAAATTCTATGAGGGATTGAACCGTAAAAGAGGACTAGATGGATGGCTGTCGCCTAGAGAGAGATTTAGATTTTTAAACAGCATCCATTTAAGTGTAATTAAAAGATATAAAATGAATACATCTTTAAAGCGACTAGTTTTATAATGCGCAAAATCTGTAAACATTAAAATCAGGCGCGCCGTGTTCCATTCCAATCTCGACTGGCTCAATACCTTAAAACCGAATTTTAAAGTTCTTCCACTCAAAGACCGTTTACTCTGCGGTATTGGGGCACTACTGGGTCTCACGGTATCGTCATTACTGAGTTTATGGATTCTGGGGGATTTTGAAGCCTGGTATATCGCGCCGATGGGGGCGTCATCTGTGCTGCTGTTTGCGGTTCCGGCCAGTCCCTTGGCACAGCCCTGGAATATTCTGGTAGGTAATACTATTGCTGCTGTGGTGGGTGTGACCTGTGCCTTGTTTATTGCCAGTCCGACCGAAGCTTTTAGTCTGGCAGTGGCATTAGCAATCATTTTAATGATGACCACAGATTCCCTGCATCCACCGAGTGGTGCTGTGGCTATTACAGCGGTACTCGGCGGCAATGCGGTGCATGAACTCGGCTATGCTTTTGTTTTCTATCCGGTGCTGCTGAATTCGATTTTATTGATGGTGATTGCTATCGTCTTTAACCGAATGATTGGCAAGCATTATCCGCAGCAGGCGCAATTAAATACCCGTTCCAAAGATCCGACCCCGACCCAGAAAGTCACCATTCAGCCACAGGATATTCAGGAAGTACTGGATCAGCAAACCGAGCTGCTGGACATTAGTGAATATGACCTGCAAAAGATTATTCTGGAAGCGCAGGACCGAGCCAATGCCCGTGCGGTCAACCAGTTTACCTGTCAGGACATTATGACCAAAGACGTGGTGACCCTGCATGCCAATGATGATATTCAGCATGCACTGGACAAGTTTAAGCAAATGAACCTGATGAGCCTGCCAGTGGTTAATGCGGAAGGCAAGCTGGTGGGGACGCTGGCCATGTATCAGGTGGTAGAATGGTTTAAACGTGCTGCAGATGTGCGCAGCAGCTGGGAACATCAGGTCAAACATATTATGACCCGCAAGGTAGTTACTGTGCAGCCATTACAGCCGATTCAGGATCTGGTGCCCTATTTTGTGGAGCGTTCCTTTAACTATATTCCGGTGGTGAGTGAACAGCGTCTGGTCGGAATTATTAGCCGCGCAGATATCATCGCTGCCCTGAATCAGGAACTGAACCATTTTAAAATGAGAACTTAAGAACTCTTATATAAATAATTCTGAAAAAAGCACCCTTGGGTGCTTTTTTATTTGGAATCTGGATTTATCTCAACTTAGATAAAGAACCAGTAAATAAACAGGGAAACCAAGAAAATACACATGATATTCAGGACAAAGCCGACTTTCATCATTTCACTTTGCTGAATATGACCAGTCCCAAATACAATGGCATTCGGTGGTGTCGCCACAGGTAGCATAAAGGCACAAGAAGCACCGATCCCGATCACAATCACCAGAATCTCTTTAGGCATACCCATCTGGTCGGCAATGGCGGCAAAGACCGGAACCAGTAAGGCAGCCGAGGCAGTATTACTGGTAAATTCAGTCAGGAAGATGATGAAGGTTGCCACCACAAAGATAATCACGAGAGGAGAGGAGTCACCGAAAGCATTCGCCAGCGTCTGACCTAAGACCAGAGAACTCCCTGAATCCTTCAAGACAGCACTTAAGGTCAAGCCGCCACCAAACAGGTAGAGCACACCCCAATCGGTATTTTCAGCAACCTGTTTCCATGTAGCCGTACCCAGAATCACTACCATGCAGGCCGCCAGAATCGCGATCCAAGTATCGGGCTGTGAAATGCCGAAATTTTCAGTCAATTTTTTGCTGAAAATCCAGGCAGTCGCGGTACAAAGGAATAAAATCATGGTGGCAATACGGGTCGTGGTCCAGGGAATATTTTCGGTGACAAAATTCACCTTATGATTTAGTTTTGGACGCAACACCAGATACAGACTGATCAACATTGCTGGCAGGATAATGAACATCATTGGCAGGCCGACTTTCATCCAGTCAGCAAAGTCATAACCGAGGGCTTTGGCTGCAATCGCATTTGGTGGAGAACCAACGATAGTGCCCAAGCCACCAATACTGGCCGAATAGGCAATCCCAAGCAGAATAAACACAAAGGTTTTACGATCTTTTTCAACATCCAGATGCGAAAGTAAACCCAGCGCTAGGGGCAACATCATGGCTGCGGTGGCGGTATTGGAAATCCACATCGACAGTGCAGCAGTCACTAAAAAGATAGCCAGTACTGACGCACCGAGATGTCCACCGGAAAGCGAGATAATCCACGTGGCAATTTTCTTGTCCAGTTTCTGGATATGCAACGCCGAGGCCAGGGCAAAACCACCAAAAAACAAGAAGATGGTGGGATCTGCGAAAGTGGTGAGTGCTGCTTGTGTGGTAATTGGTTCCAGTTCATCGCCTTTGGCCATGGGCATGGCGAGGACGACGGCCAGTATAGGTATCAGCAGGGCAGTAATGGTGATATGAATCGCTTCGGTCAGCCATAAAATGGCGATAAAGGTCAGTAAGGCCAATCCCTTATTGGCATTTTCGTCATAAGGCAAAATATGATACAAGCCATAAGAGACCACTGCAGCGATCACAATTAAAATCCAGCCCTTTCGAATTCCTTTTGGCATGGCATCAGTCGGGGTGCGTAAAGGGTCGTTCATACAACCTCCTTGCTCAACTTTTTTATTTAAAGGCGTTTTTGAAATTCTTATAAAAGTAAATATGTGGTTTGATTAAAAAAGATGTTATTTAAACAGTATAGTAGAGTGTTGTAATAATCCCACACTTTGCCAAAGTGCGTAAATCCCCAGTCCAAATAGAAAAAACAGCACTAGATATTTGAAATGTTGCTGGGAAAGTCGATGACGTATTTTCCCCCCTAACCAGACACCGATGAGAGCAAATAACGTGATTCCAAGCAGGATATGTCGCTGATGGGTTTGCAAAGAAATGAGAATCGGGAAGAGTAAGGTCAACTGCACCAGTTTGCTGGCAATAAAGTTAAGATTACTGATGATGACGATATCAGTTTTGGAGAGCTGACAGCTAAGCAGATACATCATCAGGAAGGGTGCCATGGCATTGGTTGCACCTCCAATCATGCCGGCCAGTAAACCGAATCCCAGCATACTAAGCTGACTGCTACTGACTCGAAGCGGAGTAGAGCGTAACTGATCCAGTACATAGAAAATAATCACCAGACCCAGTAATAATTTAAGATAGCCTTCATTGATCCAAATGAGTAATTTGACCCCCAGCACACTACCGACCAGACTGCTGAGCATAAGTGGCCAATAGCGTGAGACATAATAGCGAATGCTCTGCAACAGGCTATATTTTGGATCGCTATTGAGCATCCAAAGGTTCAGTAACAGGCAGGGGAGAATCACCAAGGTGACTGCTGTACTTAAGGCATATTCACTGGATAAGGCAGCCGTACTTAGCATAGGAAAGCCAAAACCACTGACCCCATGCAGTAATGCCGCGATCGCACACAGCCAAAGTACAACCCATTCTGCCTGCGTCATCTGAAATCCATTTCAAGTAGAAAGTATCAACTTATCCTGAATAGGCGAGCAGGGTAAAGCGTAAAATAGTAATAAGACCAAAACCTAAAAATCAGGCAAAAAAAAACCACGATCTTTTGGGGGAAGGACCGTGGCATAAAAATTTCACCATATGAATATTTAGGTGAAAGAGGAAACGATTTTATCGGTAGTCTTTATCCTGATTCACGGTACGCACAGGACGTTCATAATCAGTTCTGCTCGCAGCATAATCAGGCATAGAATTCTTTTTTGGCATCACTAACCATAGAACCAGATAAACTAAGATACCCGGGAAAGCAGCACTCATGACCGAAATAATCACGAAGATCAAGCGTAATAAATTTGCGTTCCAACCAAAACGTTCAGCAATACCACCCATTACACCTGCAATCATGTTTGAGCGGTTAGAGCGATATAAACCAACATTGGCCATCCAAGTCTCCTGATAGAAAAAAATAAGATTGAGTCTAAAAAATGACTCATATTTATAAGAATGGAGTTTTATCTGAATTTTTAAAGTATCTATTGAAAATAAATTCGTTAAGTAATGTTACGGGAGATTAAATAATCCTTAAAAAATCACTAAGATCATAAAAATTCCATTGAATTCATTATTAAAACTTATAAGTTTTCAGTGAGTCGTCTGCCTATATAGATGTGCACCCCTTCAGGTATATTTTTAAAATGAAATCGAATGTATCGCATCATTTAAGTGGTTTATGCCGGCTTGGATTTGTGCTGGGAAGTGTTGCAGGACTGATTGCCTGTGATGATCATCAAAGCAAACCCTTACCTGATACTACGAAAACTTTGGCACAAGATGGCGTAGTCATCTCCGCCGCCAATGAAAGTTATGACACCCGTAATGCTAAATCGCTCACCCAGACTGCAACCTATAATGCATTGCCTGTAGAACCAAATGTCGATCCTAAACCTGTACCGGATTATGCCAAAAGCTATGTCGGGCGTTATCTTACCCAGATTGATTGTGACGGGCGGTTTGCGCCTTGTACGGAAGGGAAGTCGGTATTTATTTTGACTTTATTGCCAGATGGTACAGTGCATCGCAGTATTGTGCATTATGGCAAAGTCTTTGTGAATAATTCCAGACGGGTTCAGACTGAAAGCAATGTGACCTATCGTAAGGACCGCTGGACGATTAATCCAGAACAAACTGAACTGATCGTGGACCATAAAGAAGGAGCAAAGTTCTACTATATGATTAAAAGCCCAACGCATCTGGTCATGAATCTGGAAAAAATTTATGACGAAAAAGAACGGGCAAACCAGCAATTATTTGATCAGGGTTATCCTGCACCTTCTAAAGCGTATGAGCTGGTCAAAGATTCTGAATTTAAAATCACTGAATAAAAGCGATAAAGTCTCTAAAGAATTTAAAAACAGCATAAATGAAAATGGCGATTTTAAAATTGTCAGGATGAACTGTGCTTAAATAAAAAGAATGAACTGAATAATATAGGAAATATTATAAGAATATTGAAAGAAGAAAATGAATATAGAGGGGAGAATGGTGGGCCGTCCGCGACTCGAACGCGGGACCAATGGATTAAAAGTCCACTGCTCTACCAACTGAGCTAACGGCCCATTCGGGTAATCAAAGTAGCTTTGATTGAATTTTCTAAAAAGAGATTTTAGAAATGATGGTGGGCCGTCCGCGACTCGAACGCGGGACCAATGGATTAAAAGTCCACTGCTCTACCAACTGAGCTAACGGCCCATCAGGGGATATCAAATTTAATGGTGGGCCGTCCGCGACTCGAACGCGGGACCAATGGATTAAAAGTCCACTGCTCTACCAACTGAGCTAACGGCCCTGAACCAACAATTAAGCAAGACTTAATTGTGCAGTGCAAGAGAAACTAAAAAAGTTCTAAAAGCACCACTTTGTTTGATGGAGCGTATTGTAGCAAGATCTCATTGCAGCGCAAGTAAAAAATAACAAAGTTGCCTATGTTTGATTATAAATACAACAATTCTGCTTTATCTAAACAAAAAATAGGCAACTTCAGCACTTAGAAACGATATTGATAGGCTTGAATGTTCTCAAAAATTTCTTGAGTCAGCTCACAATACGCATCGCTCCCTGGCAATAAAACCAGCAGGCGTTCATCGGTTTTATTTGGATCAAAAGCCTGTTCTTTCAGTTTGTTTTTCTGATATTTGAAGGTACCGGTCGTTTCTACCTGCTCTTGAATGCGCAGAAAAACCGGAACTGCATATGCAGGCAGACAGCGTTTAAAGGTGCTGACCATATTTTTTAGGTCTTGCTCATCCAGGGTGCTTCCCGGTTGCAGGGTAATTGCAGCCATGCCAGCACGGCCATTAGTATTCGGAATTTCTACGCCATAAACCACAGCTTCGATAATTTTGTCATACTCGGTCAGCATGTTTTCGACTTCAGTCGTTGAAACATTTTCACCTTTCCAGCGGAAGGTATCGCCGAGACGGTCAACAAACTGGGCATGACGGAAACCGATATTACGTACCAGATCGCCGGTATTGAAGTAGGAATCACCTTTGCCGAACACGTCATGCATGATGACTGCCTTGTTCTTTTCCGGATCGGTATAGCCATCGAAAGGGGAGCGGCGGGTAATTTTACCAATCAATAAACCGGTTTCACCTTTTTTTACCCGTTTGCAGCGACCTTTGGCATCACGCACAGGCTCATTTTTATCTTTATCAAATTCGATAATGGCATAAGGTGTTGGTGAGAAACCGACAGTATTGTCAAAGTTAAAGACATTGCTGAAACCGGCATTACCTTCACTTGAGGCATACAGTTCCAGTACTTCCTTGATGCCAAAACGGGATTTGAATTTATCCCAGATATTCGGGCGCATGCCATTACCAATCATCTTGGTGACACGATGGCCTTTTTCCAGTTCAGACGGTGGGGCATCCATCAGGTAGCGGCAAAGTTCACCGACATAACCAATCGCTGAAGCATCAAATTTTTTGACATCTTTCCAGAAGGAAGAGGTGGAGAATTTACGGCGGATGGCAAAAGTACTGCTTCCGGCAATCACCCCACACCAGCACACCACAATACCTGTCGCATGATAAAGCGGCAGGGTGCAGTACATCACGTCATCTTTATTCAGGTTCAGGACATGGCCATAGGTGCCATAGGCGAGTGTCCAGCGGCTATTGGTAAAGATCACCGCTTTAGGTAAGCCGGTAGTACCTGAAGTATAGATATAGAACAGGCCGTCTTTGCCTTGTACCGAATGCGTAGTCGGTGTATTGAATTTCGGGAACTGGTCAATCTGCTCTGCTAGGTTGATAAACCCTTCAGGTGCTTGTCCGGTATTTTCTTGTATGTTCTGATCGGCAAACCAGTGGAAACGGTCAGCGGCAATATTGAGATTATTGCGGATTTCATCAACGGCAGCACGGCACTCTTCACCGACAATGACTGCAATCGGTTTCACCAGATTAATACTATGTGTCAGGACTTTGCCGACCTGAGAAGTATTCACCAGCGCAATTGTGATGCCCAGCTTGGCTAGACCAATCACACTGGCAATAAACTCCGGACGGTTCTCGACCATCACGGCCACCACATCACCTTTCTGTGCACCGAGAGAGAGGTAGAAATGTGCGATCTGGTTCGCCCAGCCATTTAGGTGAGCATAGGTATAGGACTGATCCTCAAAACGTAATGCAATACCTTCAGGATTACGCTGTGTTGCTTTTTCAAAAGCTAAACCCAGGCCTGCGGGCGTATTGGGAGTACGTAAATAAGCCTGTCGCAGTCCGTTCAGCAGATTAGGGACCTTACTGATGAAGGCAGGGATTTTGGCTGCGACATCTGCAATGCCAATAAGATCGGGTTGGTTCGTCTGGGTCATGGGCGTCCTATCATTTTTCGTATCCAATGCGTTTAATTTATATGCAATAAACGGATGATAGCCATCTTTTAGCGTGTTGAAACTAGAGTAATCAACCTATTCTGACAAAATCTAGCAAAAAAAACCTAGCCACCGAAATGACTAGGTTTTTTTAGTTAACTGCAATTGGGTGAATTATGACTCAGTTGCAGTATTAGTTTTTTTCGGTGGACGGCCACGTGGACGACGTGGGCGGGCAGCCGGTTTTTCAGCTTTTGTTACAGTTTCTTCAGCTTTATCGGCTTCCGGAGTTTCAGTAGGCGCAGCTTCGTTTTCTGCTGGAGTTGCTTCAGCTGTAGCCGTTTCAGTGACTTCTTCAGCTGGAATCTGTTCAGCGTTCGCAGTTTCTACAGGCGCTTCAGCAGCTGGCTCAGGAGTTTGAGTCGCTTCAGTTGTATCAGCACTTTCTACTGCGGCTACCGGAGCTTCAGCAGGTGCAGCTTCAGTATTTTCAGCTTTCGCCTCTTCCGCTGGAGCCGTTGCTTCTGCAGCAGGTTCAGCTGCAGTAGATTCTGCTTCAGCTTGTGCTTGCTGTTTAGCCTGCTGTAATGCTTGCTCGGCAGCCAGTTTAGCGAGACGACGACGCTCACGTGGATCATTCGCCACACGTTTCTCTGAAACCGGTGCAGGCGGAGTTAAATCCAGCACAGGTGCAGGTTCTGCTTCAGGTTGTGCTTTGCTGACTTCTACATCACGAGTTACAGGTTTTTTCTCTGTGGTCGCGGTGGAAACCGTTGCTAAAGTCGCATTATATTCCTGCGTGAACTTTTGCAATGCGCGGTTAAACGTTGGCAACAGACCAAACTGTTCAATCAGGACTGAACAGTCTTCGCCATAAACATGGCGAATCAGACTGCCAATGGTGTATTGGCCAAGTGTTGGCACCTGTGATGGTGTCAATTGCTGAGTTTTCGCCTGTTGGCCTTGTGCAGCACGACGGCGGTCACGACGACGTTGACGTGGGTCATTGCTGGCACGCTGTTTTGATGATGACTGAGCTTCCGGTGCTTTCTCTGCAGGAGCAGATGCAGTCACTTCAGCCAGGAACTCTTCCGCAGCTGGTGCTTCTACAGGAGCATCGGCAGGGGCAGTCACTTCAACAGCAGGTTTTGCGACTGGAGCAGTGTCATTCAATGCCACAATTTCGCTTTTCGCCTCGTCAATATTCACCACCATTGCTGTTGGCATCACTTCTTTACGAGGAGCATCGACCAGTTCTACACGCACTTGCTTTTCATTGACTGCTGGAGCTTCAACGGCAGCAGGTGCTTGAGGTACACCTTGCTCATTCAGAACACTTGGATCGCGGTGGCGATTTGGACGTTCTGGACGTTGCTGGTTGCGACGGTCACGACGTGGCACGTTTTGCTGTTGCTCATTGCCGTGAGTATCGCTTTGCTGTGCAGACTCGTTGTGGTGCTGACGGCGAGAGTTGCGTTTGTTTTCACGCGCTTCCTGACGAGAAACCTGAACCACTTCTTCATGCATCTGATGTTGTGATACATTATCAGACTGCGCCTGTTCACGTGGCTCTTTGTGCTTGTTGCTACGTGCTTTTTTGTTATGACGCTGTGATTTCTCTTCACGTTCAGTTTTTTCAGACTGATCACGCTCTGGTTTATGTGCCACAGTCGAAGGCGCCAGATAAGCATTGCCGGTAGTTGCCGGTGCTACAACAGCTGCTGGCTGTGCAGATACTGCTGGTGTTACAGGAGCAACCTGGCCGAACTGACCACGACTCACTGCCCCGCCATTCACCATCTGTTCGATGGCAGCAGCAGCATTGTTCGCTGTGCGAGACTGATCAACAGTAGTTGCCTGTTTTTGTACAAACAGGTTTTCTAACCATGCACATGGGCTGGCTGCAGGTGCTGCAACTTGAGCAGGTGCCTGTTGTGCAACAGGTGCTTGCTGTACGTTTTGCTGATTTTGGTTATTGCGGCGTTTATTGTTTTTGCCGTTGTTTTGCTGCTGAGCAGGTGCTGGTGCAGCAGTATGCGTATGTTCTTCTTCTAAATGCCACTCAGAAGACTCATAACCCAGTTCTTTTTCGCTTGAACGGGTTGCTTCAGTACGCTCGTAACTGGTTGGTGCGAAACCTTCAGGGTTATACGAAATTTCGTAGTGAGGCGTTTCCAGGTGTGGATGTGGAAGTACAGTCACACGTGTATTTGAAGTTTGTTCCAGATATACCAGGCTGTGACGTTTTTCATTCAGCATGAATGCTGCAATTTCTACTGGTACTTCAACCTGAACTTCACCATGACGTTCACGTAGCGCGATTTCTTCCACTTTACGCATAATTGAAAGTGAGAGAGAACGTAAGTCACGCACCATACCGGTACCATGACAGCGTGGGCAGACATAACCAGTCGCTTCTTCTAATGATGGACGCAGACGTTGACGACTCATTTCCATCAGGCCGAAACGAGACAGTTGGCCAAACTGGATACGTGCGCGGTCGCTTTGAGTCGCTTCACGTAGTTTCGCTTCTACCATACGCTGGTTGCGGTCTTTGGTCATGTCGATGAAGTCGATAACAACTAAGCCACCGATATCACGTAAACGTAATTGACGAGCAATTTCTTCAGCAGCTTCAAGGTTGGTATTTAACGCTGTATCTTCAACGTCCTGACCACGAGTTGATTTTGCTGAGTTAATATCGATTGAAACTAAAGCTTCAGTTTGGTCGATCACGATCGAACCGCCTGAAGGCAGTTTCACTTCACGTTCATAAGCAGTTTGGATTTGGCTTTCGATACCGAAATGCGCAAACAAAGGCTCATTCAATGTATAAGTTTTCAGTTTGTCTAACTGAAGCGGCATTACTGCTTTAACAAAGTTATATGCTTCGTTATAGGCTTGCTCAGAATCAATCAGGATTTCTGCTACATCATCACGCAGGTAATCACGGATCGCACGAGTTACTACACCTGCTTCCTGATGGACCAGCATAGGCGATGGGCCTGAATTTGCAGTGCTTTGGATTTGTGCCCAAAGGTCTAGTAAATGTTGCAGATCAAGCTGTAGTTCTTCTTGAGAACGGCCAATGCCTGCTGTACGAACAATGACGCTCATACCACGTGGCACATTTAAAGAAGCCAGCATTTCTTTCAGTTCTTCACGTACTGAACCGGAAATCTGACGGCTGATACCGCCACCTTTCGGGTTGTTTGGCATCAGAACCAGATAACGACCAGCTAAAGAGATGAAAGTTGAAAGGGCAGCGCCTTTATTGCCGCGCTCTTCTTTTTCCACCTGAACCAGAAGTTCAGTGCCTTCAGTAATCAGTTCACGGATATTTGAAGTTTGACGAGGATCGGCTTTGTAGTAAGAGTTTGCGATTTCACGCATAGACAGGAAGCCTTGGCGACCTGCGCCGTATTCAACGAATACAGCTTCTAAAGAAGGTTCAACGCGAGTCACGTGACCTTTATAGATATTCGATTTTTTTTGTTCACGGGTACGATTCTCTAAATCGAAATCGTAAAGACGCTGACCAGTGACAAGTGCAACGCGAATTTCTTCGGCATGTGTTGCATTAATCAACATACGTTTCATGGGTGTAACACCTTATAGTGATACACAGCAAAAAATCGCTATTCACGTAGCGAACATCACACATCACGGATCAATGGCCCAGATCTCCAATGAGTTTCATTGTGGTCTGAGTCTTTTATTCCCGGCGTCTACTTGAATATAGATCAGCTTCGGTATTTTGATTCACGTATTGATGATGGCAATACGGCTTCAATCTTTAAACGATTAAAGTCACCTGAACGTTTCACTGGCGGACAAGCGGTGCATTAGATGTGAGTAACTTTCACTGTCACATTGCTCGAAGATCATCCCTTCTTTATAGAAAGTGTCTTGATACGGAATTGTCGTCGTATCTTTACAAACTGTGCAGATCCAATGCATCAAACGCTGTAGCCTGAAGTCGTCTTCAGGGTGCGACTAATCTGATGTGTATCAGTTTACGTTTAAAAACCAACTAGGTTGGCGACATATTTTTTCAGACAAACTGATTTATGTACCTGAGGTACAATTAAACGCAACAGTTTGCTTTGTTTGCCGATATAATAAGCCTTCGGCGTCGGCATAATTCTTTTGGGACCTTCCCGTATCATGTGAGTCTTTAATTGAATAATCAAGTTCAGAGAAATCTGAAATGCTTCAACTTTTACTCACAAACGATGGTTTCCGTGCGCTGACTATACCAAACCTTGCATCATCTGCCTATGGGCTAAGCTTATGTTTCTTGTGTAAAGCATAACCTAAGTGATCAGTTTTTAATCAATTTTAGTATTTTTGGGTCATAGTAACTGTATGAATTCTACACAACAATGGCAAAGCGTCACTTGGTTTGAAGTGGATGAACATCAAGATGGACAGCGAATCGATAATTTCCTGTTCAGTCGTCTGAAAGGGGTGCCTAAAAGTCGGATTTATCGTCTGATTCGTGAAGGACAGGTTCGCGTCAATAAAAAACGCATTAAGGCCGAAACCAAACTGGCGATTGGCGACCAGATTCGTGTGGCACCGATTCGTTATGAGCAAAAAGATGAATCAGAAGCGCCGATTTCGGACAAGGTGGCCCAAGGTCTTCTGTCCCGTGTGGTATATGAAGATGAAGGCTTGATGGTCGTCAATAAACCATCGGGTATTGCCGTGCATGGCGGTAGCGGTGTGGCGTATGGCCTAATTGAGGGCCTGCGTGCTGCAACAGGTAAAAAATACCTGGAACTGATTCACCGTATTGACCGTGACACCTCTGGTTTGGTGATGATCTCGAAAAAGCGTAGTACCTTAAAAACGCTACAAGATTTATTACGTGAACATAAGATTAAAAAAACTTATGCCGCTGTCGTGAAAGGACATGTAACGCTAGATAAACAACTCATTGACGCGCCTTTACACCGTTATGAACTTTCTAATGGTGAGCGTCGTGTACGTGTCTCTAAAGAAGGCAAAGAGTCTAAAACCCAGTGGAATGTAGCAGAGCGTTTTATGCATGCGACACTGGTGTATGCTTCTCCATTGTCTGGTCGTACCCATCAGATTCGTGTACATGGTCTCAGCATCGGTCATCCGCTGGTAGGTGATGAGAAATATGGTCACGAGACTGAATATCGTGGGCCAAAGCCACGCCGCTTATGTCTGCATGCGATGCGTCTGGAAATTCCAGGTTATCCGACCATTGAAGCGCCTTTGCCTGAAGATATGCAGAGTCTTGTGGCTCAGCTTCGTGCGCAAAAGGCAGATAAGGTGGTAACGCCTGCGGAAGATGACGAGTAATTTTTAGCTTTTAAGTTAACCCTCTCCCTGAGCAGCACTGCTGCGCAAGTCTCCTTTCTTGCACGAATTTTAAAAGCAATGCTTTAAAATTCGCTCAGGAGAGGGAACGTTGAGTTCGCATGTGCTAGTGATAAGTCAAAATAGCTAAGAATTTATCTTTATTATTTAGTTACTGTACGTTGTTCAGTAATGAATTCTCCCTCTCCTTTTAGGAGAGGGCTGGGGTGAGGTAAAAGTAAAGCACAGCCGAGTTTTGTAGTTATAAAATCAAATTTTATCGCGTAGGCAGTGTTTTACTTTTGAGGGGGCAAAAGTAACAAAACCCCTTCTGTTGATCTGATTGCACCTCCCTATGCCACAGATCAACGGCGACATCCATGTCGCTATTGGATAGCCAATAGCTGTTGTGATATCACAATAAAAGTTATTTTGTGATGAAACTCTCCCTCCTTTGAAAAAGGAGGGTCGGGGTGGATTAACACTGAATCAAATACTAGGAACCTTATATGAATTCACCTCTAAAACTGGTCATTTTTGATTGGGATGGCACTTTATTTGATTCAGTGGGGCAGATCGTGTCGAGCCTGCAGTTTGCCGCACAGCAGTTTCAGCAACCGTTGACCGATGCCGACGCCAAAAGCATTATCGGATTAGGTTTGCCAGAAGTCGCACAGCGACTATTCCCAACTGTACCAGAATTACATGCCGATATTTTGCAGGCTTATTCAGATCATTATGTGGCGAACTCTGTTGAAGATGCCTGGTTCGATGGCGTGTCTGAAATGCTCTATGCATTAAAGGATGAAGGCATTAAATTAGCAGTCGCTACCGGTAAAAGTCGTAAAGGTTTAGATCGTGTATTAAAGCAAACCAAGAGTATGGATCTGTTTCATGCCACTCGTGCTGCCAGTGAAACCCGCTCTAAACCTGATCCTTTAATGCTGGCTGAAATCCTGTCTGAAACTGGTATTAGTGCGCATGAAGCGATTATGGTCGGTGACACTTCTTATGATCTGGAAATGGCGATGAATATTGCCATGCCAAGTGTGGGTGTGACTTATGGCGTGCATACACCGGAAACCTTGGCGCAGTTTAATCCGCTATCGATTGTCAACGATGTCAGCAGTTTGCATGACTTTTTATTGGCTAAAGTCCAATGGAAAGAAGCCATTTAATTCAGTATCTTAGTCATTATTCAAGATCCGGCATTTTCTGAAATAGAAGATGCGGATCAATGCTGTAGATTTGAACAACTGGTCTTATCTTTTAGTCTAAAGTTGTGATTACAGTGGTTTTGTTCTGTCATGATTGTTGAGCTATTTAGTTGGATATAACTTAATTCATAATTATAAGATTATGTTTTTAATTGATTTTTATAAATTTAATTTATAGATAATAGCTATTGCAAAAAATAAAATAACTATTGGCATTCACGTCGTATTTTTCTCATCCTAAAACTGTTTATTCATATGCCCATACTAGGCGCAATTGTTTATTGGAATGATCGAAATGATCAGACCAGAACATTTTGCCTGTCTTAGTTCTCGGCATAAGCCTCATTTTTGCAGTTTAAGGAAACATTGATGTCGAATTCTGCTGTTGTTGAATCAGTTGCACAAGCATTACGTACTGCTGACCTCTCAAAAACTGCGATCGCACCGATTCGCCCGGAACTTGGTGGTGAAAGTGCTGACGTAGATATTGCCTATGCCGTTCAGGAAGTAAATACCGAGCGTGCTCTGGCGGAAGGTCGCCGTCTGGTAGGTCGTAAAATTGGTTTGACATCGAAAGTGGTTCAAGCACAGCTTGGCGTAGATCAGCCTGACTTCGGTATGCTGTTTGCCGACATGGCCTATGGCGATGGTGAAGCAATCTCTGTAGGTTTGCTGATTCAACCGAAAGTTGAAGCTGAAATCGCATTGGTCATCAAAGAAGATCTGACTAAAGCAAAACACACCTATGCAGACATCATTAGTGCAACTGACTATGCACTTCCTGCTGTAGAAGTGGTCGATAGCCGTATCGAAAACTGGAAAATCAGCCTGATCGATACTGTGGCTGATAACGCATCTTCTGCTGCATTCGTTCTGGGCTCTAAGCCTGTCAAACTGGAAAACCTTGATCTTGTGAACTGCAAGATGGTCATGACACGTGGCGACGAAGTGGTTTCTCAAGGCGTGGGTAAAGCATGTCTGGCAAATCCATTAAATGCTGCGGTATGGCTGGCAGACGAAATGGTACGCCGTGGCCGTCCATTATTAAAAGGCGACATTATTTTGACTGGTGCTTTAGGTCCAATGGTCGTGGCTCAGCCGGGCGATGAATTCAAAGTTGAAATTGAAGGCTTTGGTTCAGTAACAGCTGCTTTTGCTGCTGAATAAGGGAATACAAGAGAGTACATTCATGAAAAAGATTAAATGTGCATTGATCGGTCCAGGTAACATTGGTACTGACTTGCTTTATAAACTGCAACGCAGCGAATGGTTAGAACCAGTATGGATGGTGGGGAACGACCCGACTTCTGGAGGTCTGGCACGTGCAGCGAAAATGGGTTTAAAAACTACGGCTGAAGGTGTAGACGGTCTGCTTCCTCATGTTGTTGAAGACGATATCAAAATTGCATTTGATGCAACTTCTGCTTATGTACATGCTGAAAACAGCCGTAAGCTGAACGAGCTTGGCGTGTTAATGATTGACTTGACTCCTGCTGCAATCGGCCCTTACTGTGTACCACCAGTAAACCTTGAAGCTTTACTTGAACAAGGTGAAGTACCAAACGTAAACATGGTAACTTGTGGTGGTCAGGCTACTATTCCTATGGTTGCAGCGATTTCTCGCGTTCAGCCTGTGAACTATGGTGAAATCATCGCGACTGTATCTACTAAATCAGTAGGTCCAGGTACACGTAAAAACATCGACGAATTCACGCGTACTACTGCTGGTGCGATTGAAAAAGTGGGTGGTGCAAAACAAGGTAAAGCGATCATCATCATTAACCCTGCTGAGCCACCACTGATGATGCGCGACACTGTTCACTGTCTAGTTGAAGGTGAACCAGATCAAGCGGCAATCACTGAATCTGTACACGCGATGATCAAAGAAGTTCAGAAATACGTACCAAGTTACAAACTGGTGAATGGTCCAGTATTTGATGGCAACCGCGTATCGATCTTCCTTGAAGTTGAAGGTCTGGGGGACTTCCTGCCTAAATATGCAGGTAACCTCGACATTATGACTGCAGCAGCTGCACGTACCGCAGAAATGTTCGCAGAACGTGTTTTAAATACAGTTGAAGCTTAAGGAGCACCTTCATGTCTAAGATTATTATTAATGATATGACTTTACGTGATGGTATGCATCCAATGCGCCATCAAACTACACCTGAGCAAATGGTTGCGATTGCAACTGCTTTGGATGGTGCAGGTGTACCTTTAATCGAAGTCACACACGGTGACGGCCTTGGCGGTAACTCTGTAAACTACGGTTTCGCAGCTGCAACTGATGAAGAATACCTGAAAGCAGTGATTCCAAACCTGAAACAAGCCAAAGTTTCTGCACTTTTACTTCCTGGTATTGGTACTGTTGATCACCTGAAAATGGCGCATGATGTAGGTGTAGCAACTATCCGTGTTGCAACTCACTCTACTGAAGCAGACGTGTCTGAACAGCACATTACTGCTGCTCGTAAACTGGGTATGGACACTGTGGGCTTCCTGATGATGGCGCACATGGCTTCTCCAGAAAAATTACTTGAAGAAGCACAAAAAATGGTGTCTTACGGTGCTAACTGTATCTATGTCACTGACTCTGCTGGTTACATGCTTCCGCAAGACGTGACTGATCGCGTAGGTATTTTACGTGCCAACCTCGGTTCAGACATCGAAATTGGTTTCCATGGTCACCATAACTTGGGCATGGGCGTTGCAAACTCTGTTTCTGCTGTACAAGCAGGTGCAACACGTGTTGACTTGGCATCAGCTGGTCTAGGGGCTGGTGCGGGTAATACTCCACTTGAACTGTTTGTTGCGGTTGCAAACCGTATGCAAATGGAAACTGGTGTTGACCTGTTTAAAGTACAAGACGTTGCAGAAGATCTGATCATCCCAATGATGACTCATCAGATCCGTGCTGACCGTGATGCTGCAACTTTAGGTTATGCGGGTGTTTACTCTTCATTCCTGCTGTTTGCTAAACGTGCTGAAGCAAAATATGGCGTATCTGCTCGTGAAATTCTGCTTGAGCTTGGTCGTCGTGGTACCGTTGGTGGTCAGGAAGATATGATTGAAGACTTGGCATTGACCATGTCTAAAGCACGTGAAATGCAAGCCTAAGTTTTTAATATAAAGCAGGCTTGAATTAAGCACTTCAAATGCGTTTGGGGTGCTTTTTTTATGCTGTGAAAGATGTAAAAACATACTGAAATTTGTGCTGAATTAAAATGTTTTTCTTATAAATTGGCTTTATAAAAAATAACGCTAACACATGGGTTTAAAGTTAAAAAAGATTAATCCTTCACATGGTGCAAAAAATAACAGCGTTTTTCGCCTAAATTAAGAAGTGAATTCAAATAAAAATTCATCTGGTGAGGATTTAGGGCGTAATTTTTTTATCGTTAAAAAGAATTAAAAAACTTGGAAAAAAGCTGCTCGATACAGAAAGTGCTGAATTTGTAGAAAAGCTTAATACTGTGGTCGGATTTTTTTCATGACAAGAGTTTTGCATGATGCCCAGATTCGCTTATTGGATGAATAGGAAAAACGCATGCATCGTCACAATTTATGGATAGCACTTTTTGCTGCGACAGCAACTATAGGGACAACTGCAACTCAGGCAGATTTTATTGACGACAGCAATGTTCAACTTAAATTTAAGAATTTTTATTTAGATCGTCAAATTAAAGACAACCCTGCGGGGAACTTTGGTTCATGGTCACAAGCAGTCACCTTGGATGCTAAATCGGGTTATCACGATTTAGGCGTAATTCAGGTGGGTGCTGATCTTCTGGTTCAACACGCAGTAAAACTCAATGGTCGTGATAAAAATGCAGACTGGGTTTTGCCGCATGATGGTAAAGAGTCAAAAGATCATTTTGGTAAGGTCGGTGCAACTCTAAAAGTTAAATTTTCTGAAACTGAATTAAAAGTAGGTGACTTATTGCCAATGTCACCTGTGGTGTTCTTTGACCCATCGCGTCAATTGTTAACGACTTATAGCGGTGCATGGTTAGAATCTAAAGATATCAAAGACACTAAACTGACCTTGGCTTATATTGATGGTATTAATGCACGTTATGATAACCAATACCAAGATTTTACGTTGTTCCCTCAAAATAATTTTTCTGTTGCAGAAGCGAATAAATTAAGCACAGATGATGGTATGTATCTTGTGGGAGTAGATCATCAATTTACCCCTAAAGTAGGTGGAAGTTATTGGTATGCGGATGTAACCAACATCTATCAACAACATTATGTCGCTGCAAACTATAAAACGACTTTGGCTGAAAAAACTAAGCTGGATACCCATGTACGCTATTTTGACAACAGCGAATCGGGTGACAAGCTGTATGGCAATATTGACAGCCAAGCCGTGTCTGCTGGTGCAAAAGTGAATCATGGGATGCACACTGTACAGTTAGGTTATCAACAAATGTTTGGTGAGCACGGTACAAAAGCCCCAATGTTCCCGACCTTGTGCGGGTGGGTGCCGCAGCCTTACTTAGACAACTGGTCTGTGGCGAGCTTCATTCGTAAAGATGAGCGTTCTTGGAGTTTGGGTTATACCTATAATTTTGCTGATGTGGGTGCTCCTGGTTTAACAGCGACAGTACGTCATTTCCGCGGTGACAATATCGATTTGGGCGCAGGCAAGCCAGAAGGTAAAGAAAACGAAAATAACGTCATTGTGAACTATGTTGTGCCAGAAGGTAAGCTTAAAGGTTTAGGCTTTAATTATATGTTCATCGATACCAATTTTAACTTTGCGAATGACTTAGAAGAACACCGTATCGCCACGACTTACACTTATAAAGTCTAAAGCTAGATAAAAATTAGAGCGGCTTTTTATAATCGCTCTTTTTTTTTAATATTTACTGAATAAATACCTTATATAAATTAAGACTTTTATTTTATTAAATTTATAAAATTCAAAGAGTTGTTTAATCGTTTTTTTGTAGGTTGTGATCGTAAATTTGTATCAGTTGATGCCGTGTGAACAGGTAATATAAGCCTGTAAAAGTAATGTTGAATGAGTCAACTTGACGTCGAATTCTTGAAAATAGAGGGACACGCAAGCGAAAGACTGTAAGAGGAAGCAATATGAGCACTGTTCAAATCCCTGACTATCAAACAGATCCATTCTTTGGCTTAGAAGACAAATGGATTGAAACCGCTGAAGGCGAGTTGACCCATTACCACGAAATTGGTGAAGGTACGCCTATTCTATTTTTACACGGTTCAGGTACGGGTGTATCGGCTGCGGCAAACTGGTGGTTAAACCTGCCACAAATTGGTGAGCAGGCACGTTGTATCGCGATTGATACCATTGGTTATGGCCAAACTGTGGTTGCACCGGGTACTGAATATGGTATCCGTGCCTGGGTAGATCATGCGATTCGTACACTAGACGCTTTGGGTATCGAAAAAACCTGGTTGGTCGGTAACTCTCTGGGTGGCTGGTTAGCATTCCAGATGGCATTGGATTATCCAGATCGCATTTTGGGTATCGTGTCTATGGGTACGGGCGGTGCAAAACAGACTGCTGCACTGAAAGCACACGCAAACCCTGTTCTGACTGAAGAAGGTATCAAGAAAACCCTGTCTATGTTCGTGGTGAACAAAGACCTGATCACTGACGAACTGGTTAAAGTACGTTTTGCTTCTGCTGCAAATGACTATGCATCAAACCGTTTGATGGATGTAGTGGGCGCACGTGACCGTGACCGTTTCGAATTCCCGTTAGACTTCGACAAAATGAAAGACATCACTGTTCCTGTACTTTTGATTCACGGTACTCAAGACGTGGTGATTCCAGTATCACGTACTTGGGATATTTTGAACGTTGTTCCAAATGCTGATGCACACATTTTCAGTCAATGTGGCCACTGGTCTCAAGTTGAAAAAGCTGATGAATTCAATACTGTAATTAAAAACTACCTGGCTGTTCACGGCGTAAAATAAGTCGTAGCTCGGTGAAAAAGGATGGCTGAAGCCATCTTTTTTTATACCTGCAAAAATGAACTTAAAGGCTTTCAATGAGGATGATTCTCATTCATTGCCGATTTAGATTTAAACATAATTTTCACAATATCTTTGGCGTCTAAATTCTTTTTTCTTCCCCTTAAAATCGCATTAGACTTAAGTTGTAAAAGTAGGGGGTGGATTGAATGTTAAATGATCAATTTGGAGATTTTGATAGATTTTCTTAATACAGCAGCTGGCTGAAATATAGATTAAAACGTTAAATACAGATATTTTTGTTTGATGGAAAAATACACACTTGAATTGAGGGAAATAAAAAACGCGCCTCTGAGCTGGTCAGTAAGCGCGTCAGGACTCAGTTAAAGACTTATTGTTACTGATCGCGATTAATATCGAGATAGAATACACGTGTCAGTAATTCAAGGAATTTCTTTACTGCAACCGAGTTGCCATCTTTACGATAGCTGACATACAGGCCCAGATAAGGTAGCTCCACGTCTAAGGGGCGAATCACTGTATTGTTCATGGTCAGTGGCGCAATATAGCCGGGCAGAATGGTACAACCTAAACCAATCCCGATCGAGTTGATGTTAAACAGAATATTGTCTGCTTTCTGCACAATATTAAATTCAATACCATTGGTTTTAGCGAAGTCCAGGATAGCATTGTGCAGGGTCAATGACTGCTCTGCTGAAGGAATAATAAAATCAATGCCATTAAGGGCTTTCACCGGAATACGGTCATATTTCGCAAGTGGATGATCTTTCGGAAGAATGAAGATCAATGGCTCACGAATCACAAACTGGCTTTCGATTTCATCACTATGGAAATTGTGACGAGTAAAGGTCAGATCCAGTTCTCCTTTCTTCAATAATCGCATTTGCTCATTATTATTCAGACTGAGCAATTCAATTTTTAAATCAGGGTTTTGCACGCGCAAATTCGGCAAAATATACGGGAAGATTTTCATCTCCGCGACAGGGACGAAACCGATGCGCAACATCTGCTGCTTGGCTTGTGAGACCTGACGCGCCATGGCAATCGCCTTGTCGGCTTGTGCCAGCGTTAGGCGGGCCTGTTCAAGGAATACAGCTCCTTCTTCGGTCAGTTCGACTTTACGCTTGGTACGGTGTAGCAGTTTGACACCGACATCTTCTTCCAAATCTTTGATTTGCTGACTCAAAGAAGGCTGTGCCGTATAAAGTTTAAGTGCCGCCTTACTAAAGTTCAGTTCTTCAGCAACGGTAATAAAGTAACGAAGATGTCGTAATTCCATAAAACTAGCCCGCCGAGTAATCCAAAAAATGTATTACTATAATTTTCAGGCAGTATAGTGCATAAGCAACTATATGGTGAAGCTTATTTTACCATTCACAAAGTAAACGAATGTGTCATCAAAAAAGTGTTTTAATGGAGAATATCGCCAAGTGATTAATTGGTGAAATCTATTAATCAAAACAAAAAAAAATATTTCCGCAAATTCACTCAAAAATCCATCATCGTTGAAAAGTTGAGTCTATTACTTTGTGCCATATCTGGTCACAGGAGAGCTTTTCATGAGTGGAAAAATTGATGTGCGCGAAATCGACGCTTTAGTCGATGCACAAAATGGACGTATCACGCCATCTATCTATACAGATCCTGACATTTACGAATTAGAACTTGAACGTGTCTTCGGTCGTACATGGTTATTCCTTTGCCATGAAAGCCAGATTCCTAAGGCCGGTGACTTCTTCAATACCTATATGGGTGAAGATCCAATCATCGTGGCACGCCAAAAAGACGGCTCAATCAAAGCATTCTTAAACCAGTGCCGTCACCGTTCTATGCGTGTGAGTTTCGCTGACTGTGGTAATACACGTGCATTCACTTGCCCGTACCACGGCTGGTCATACGGTATTGACGGTTTTCTAAAAGACATTCCGCTTGAAGAGCGTGCTTACCCACATGGTGCATGTAAAGAGCAATGGGGTCTGGTTGAAGTTAATCGTGTTAAATCATACAAAGGCCTGATCTTCGGTTGCTGGGATGAAACGACTCCTGACCTAGAAGAATACATGGGCGATATCGCTTGGTACCTCGATGGTGTTGTTGACCGTCGTCCGGGTGGTACTGAAATCATCGGTGGTGTACACAAGTGGGAAATCGAGTGTAACTGGAAATTTGCAGCGGAACAGTTCGCATCTGACCAATACCACGCACTGTTCTCTCACGCTTCTGCGATTCAGGTGCTTGGCGAGAAACCAGATGATGAATCTTCTAAGAAATTAGGTGCTGCTCAAACGGCTCGTCCTGTATGGGAAACTGCGAAAGATGCACTTCAATACGGTTCACGTGGTCACGGTTCAGGCTTCTTCTTCACAGAGAAACCAGACGCAAACGTATGGGTGGACGGTGAAGTAGCGAACTACTTCCGTGAAACTTACGAAGAAGTGAAAGAACGCCTAGGTGAAACTCGTGCGCTTCGTTTAGCGGGTCACAACACCATGTTCCCTACATTGTCTTGGTTGAACGGTACTGCGACTCTTCGTGTATGGCACCCACGTGGTCCAAACAAAACTGAAGTTTGGGCATTCTGTATCTGTGATGCGGACGCACCAGAAGATGTACAAGCAGCATTTGAACGTTCTGCAACTCGTGCCTTCGGTCCTGCAGGCTTCCTGGAGCAAGATGACTCTGAAAACTGGATCGAAATCCAAAAAGTTTTACGTGGTTACAAAGCACGTCAAAACAAATTGATCGTTGAGATGGGTAAAGGCAACGAAAAAGTACGTGAAGATGGTATCCCGGGTATCACCAACTACATTTTCTCTGAAACTGCAGCACGTGGTATGTACCGCCGTTGGGCAGATTTATTGATTCATGAAAAATGGGAAGACGTGGAAAAAGCGGCTGACGAATATGAGAAGGAGCTTATGAAATGAGTCAAATCAGCTTAGAACTTCATCACCAGATTAGTCAGTTCCTCTATCGTGAAGCGAAATTGCTTGATGACTGGAAATTCCGCGAATGGTTAGACACGTTAGCTGAAGATATTTCTTACACGCTACGTACCACGCCAAACGCACAAACTCGTGACCGTCGTCGTTCAGTTGAACCACCAACAACTTGGGTGTTCAACGATACGAAAGATCTTTTAGAGCGTCGTGTAGCGCGTCTGGAAACCGGTATGGCTTGGGCTGAAGAGCCTCCATCACGTACAACACACATGGTGTCTAACGTGATTGTTGAAGCAACTGGGGTTGAAGGCGAATACGACGTGTACGTGACATATTTATTGTACCGTACGCAAAAAGAGAAAGACGTGGTTATCTACTGTGGTAAACGTCATGACAAGATCCGTAAAGTTGAAGGTGGCCTAGGCTTCCAGATTTTCAACCGTAAGATCATGCTTGACCAAGTTACCTATAACTCACATAACTTGAGTGTGTTCTTCTAATGAATAAGATTTTTGTTTGCCAAGTTGACGAATTAGACGAAGGCGAAGCGTTAAAAGTGGATTGCGGCGTAAACGGTATCGAAGCGCTTGCAGTATTCAACAACGGTGGCGAATTCTTCGCAATGAACGACCGCTGTTCACACGGTAATGCTTCTATGTCTGAAGGCTACCTTGAAGACGACGGTACAGTGGAATGTCCACTTCATGCAGCTCGCTTCTGTTTGAAAACAGGTCAGGCACTTTGCTTACCAGCAACTGACCCGATTCAAACATTCCCAGTTGTACTTGAAGATGGTGCGTTATACGTAGAGATGGCAGGAGAGTAATCATGGGTTGGCTACAAGGCGAAGTTGCACTGATCACTGGTGGTGGTTCAGGTCTCGGTTGGGCACTGGTAGAACGTTTCCTGGAAGAGGGCGCACAAGTGGCCGTTCTTCAACGTTCACAGTCTAAAGTCGATGCACTGAACGCGCATTTTGGTGATCGCGTGCTGGCAATCGCAGGTGATGTGGCCAGCTATGAAGACAACGTCCGTGCTGTTAAAGCGACTGTAGAGCGTTACGGTAAACTCGACTGTTTCGTGGGTAATGCTGGTATCTGGGATCACTACGCTGATATCGTCAATACTTCAGGCGAGCAGCTGGAAAAAGCCTTTGATGAGATTATGGGGATTAACACTAAATCTCTGATCTCAGGTGCCAAAGCTGCGCTTGAGGAGTTAGTAAAATCTGAAGGTTCAATCATTTTCACACTGTCTAATTCGGCACTGTACTCCGCTGGCGGAGGCCCTGTGTATACTGCATCTAAGCATGCCGGGGTAGGTATTATGAAAGAACTGGACTACGAGCTTGCGCCTAAAGTACGAGTGAACGCCGTTGCGCCATCAGGTATGAATGTGAATATCAAAGGTGCTGCATCTTTAGGTCAGGAAAATCTTGGTCTGCTTGATGCACGTGATCCTGAGAAAATCGCCCGTGGTATGCCACTGAATTTCTTACCTGAGCCGGAAGATATGACGGGTTCATATGTGCTCTTGGCATCTCGTCAAAATAACCGTCCACTGACTGGTGTTCTGATCAATGCAGAATGTGGTCTGGGGATTCGTGGTTTACGTCAACCACGTGCCGGTTTCTTTGACGAATAAAAATCTAGTCTAAATCAAATAGACTTACCGGCAGCCTCCTCTTGGCTGCCTTCCTTTTAAGGAGTCTCTCATAGCCGTTAAACTTATTTGTGCATCGCACAGTCCTTTAATGGAATTTGCTTCACCGCAAGACAAAGCACAAGAACAAAAAGTTCGTGATGCTTTTGAAAAATTGTCTGCTGAAGTAAAAGCTTACGACCCAACCCTGATCATTACTTTTGGTCCTGACCATTTCAATGGTTTCTTCTATGACCTGATGCCAAGTTTCTGTGTGGGAATCCGCGCCAAAGCTGCAGGGGACTGGGACTACGGTAAAGACAATGACCACATTGATGTACCTGAAGACAAAGCACTGGCTTTGGTTCGCCGTGTACTCGATGAGGGTGTGGACGTTGCATATTCTTATTGCATGCAAGCCGACCACGGTGTGACTCAGCCATTGCACTTCCTGTGCAACGGCAAACTTGATCGTTATCCAACGATCCCAGTTTTTATTAATGGTGCTGCAGCACCGATGCCGACCACCAAGCGTACCATCGCTTTAGGTCGTGCTGTAGGCCAGTTCATTAAATCTCTGAACCTTGAAAATGGGCGTGTACTTGTCCTGGGTACAGGCGGTCTTTCTCATGATCCACCAACACCACAAATGGGTTCTATACCACCAGAAGTGGAAGAATTCCTGATTGCGGGTCGTAACCCGACTCCTGAAGCACGTCATGCACGTCAGGCCAAAGTGATTGCAGTCGGTCAGAAACTTGCCGCAGGCGATACCTCTGTGGCTGTGCCGCTCAGCCCTGAATGGGATATTGCCTTGCTTGAAAAATTCAAACAGGCAGACTTTGCAGCTATGGAAGCCATGACCGAAGCTGAAATTCGTCGAGATGGTGGTCGTGGTGGTCAGGAAGTCCGTTCGTGGATGGCTGCTTTTGCTGCCTTAAGCGAAATGGGCGAGTACGAAATGACAACGCACTGTTATGAAGAAATCAGTGAATGGATTGCGGGCTTCGGCATCGTATCTGCAGAGTTAAAAGGTTAAAGACATGAGCAACATCGAAACCATCGTAATTGTAGGTGCTGGCCAGGCAGGTGCAAGCGCGATTTTAGAACTTCGTGGCAATAAATACGAAGGTAAAATCATTCTGATCGGTGATGAAACGCATCTTCCTTATGAGCGTCCACCACTGTCTAAAGACATGATTCTAAAACCTGAAGAAACCAAGATTGAAATTCTGTCAGAAGAAAAACTGGCTGAACTTGGTGTAGAAACCATTCGTGGTAATGGCGTGACAAAAATCAACGCTGAAGCGAAAACGGTTGAACTTCAAAATGGGGACGTTGTTGCTTATGACAAACTGTTGCTTGCCACTGGCGGCGCAGCACGTCGTCTGCCAAACTTCGATGCGCTGGGTAAACACGTTTATACGCTGCGTAACCTGGAAGATTCGCAAGCACTGGTGCCTGTATTGCAATCAGGCCGTCGTATTGTCTTGATTGGTGGTGGCGTGATCGGTCTGGAACTGGCTTGTTCTGCACGTTTCAAAGAATGCCAAGTAACTGTGATCGAAATGGGGCCTATGGTCATGGGCCGTTGTTCACCACGTATTCTGAGCGAGTTCCTGTTAGAACAACAACGTTTGGCAGGTATCGATGTTCGTCTGGAAACCAAGATTGCAGACTGCCGACTTGAACAAGATCAAGACGGTGAAGAAGTTGTGATTACCCTGGAGGGTGGTGAAGAGCTTCGTGCTGATGCTGTAGTTTATGGTATCGGTATCGTGCCAAATGCACAATTGGCTGTAGAAGCTGGCTTGGATGTTGATTTCGCGATTAAAGTGAATGAAAACTGCCAGACTTCAAATGCAGATATTTATGCAGCGGGTGACGTAGCAACTCAATTACGTAACTGTGGTAACCACCGTCGTGTAGAAACTTGGGAAAATGCCAACCTGCAAGCAGAGATCTTTGCGCGCCATGTGATGGGCGTTGAACATCCGACGCCTAATCCAGCTTGGTTCTGGACAGATCAGTTGGACATCAACTACCAGTTCGTGGGTGACATGGCGGCTGCTGAATGGCAAGTTCGTGGTGAAGTCAATCCAGAGCTTCGCGCTGAATCATCATTCGTGATGTTTGGTGTGACTGATGGCGTTATTGTTGGCGGTATCACTGTAAATGCGGCAAAAGAAATGCGTCACCTGAAAAAACTGATCAGCAAGAATGCAGCGTTTGAAGCAGATAAATATTTAGATCTCAGCCAGGATCTTCGTAAACTTGTGAAGTAATCTGAGTTTACAAAAGGGCAGACCTCGGGCAACCTGGGTCTGCTTTTTTATGTCTGTCAGATTGTGCTGTCATGACCTTACATTCCATTGTGATTTGAAATGGCTTTGTGTAGGTTTGGCTTACTTTTCAAAGATGAAAAGTAACAAAAATCTTTTGCTAAACTGAGGATATATCCCTATATCCCAGTTTAGCGGCGGCGTCCCTGCCTCCATCAGTATTGTTGATTGTGAATTTGAGCGAGAAGTTAGTTCAATTCTTTCTGATTAAAATTTAATTGAGTCCTTTATGAATTCAAATTCATCTCCCATGCTGGTGACGGCAAGTATTTATGCCTTGCTGGTGCTGATCTGGGCAGCGACGCCATTGGCGATCGTCTGGAGCGTTGCAGAAGTTCATCCGATGTGGGTGCTGATCATTCGTTATTTCGGTGCTTCTGTGCTGGCTTTGGTGATCTTGGCTGCCATGCGTAATCCATTGCCATTCGATCGAACCTCAATGATGAGTTATGTAGCAGGCAGTCTAAACCTGATCGGTGCACAGTTATTTATCTATCTGGCGGCGAATTATTTGACCTCTGGATTAATGGCTTTAATTTTCGGTTTCTCACCACTGGTTGCTGGCCTGATTGGGCATGTCATCCTGAAAACTAACCACCTAATCTGGTTGCAATGGCTCGGTATAGCTGTTGCCGTCGGTGGTTTAAGTTTTGTCTTTGCGGAGTCAGCAGATAGTAAAGTGAATCCGTGGGGCGTGATCCTGATGCTGATTAGTATGGTGTCTTATATCAGCTCGATTTTCTGGGTGAAACAGATCAATGCGCCGTTAAAACTGATGTCCCAAGCCACCGGTTCTTTGATTGTTTCTTCATTGGGATCATTGCTAATCATTCCATTTATCTGGCAATCTTTCCCAACACAAATGCCAAGTATGCAGGCGCTATTCGGCTTTGGTTTTACCATGATCCTGTCTTCGATTGTGGCGATGCTGTGTTACTTCTGGCTGATTCGCCGTTTAGCCGCATCCACCGTATCCCTCAGTAATGTGATGACGCCAATCATTGCCCTGATTCTCGGCGCAACCTTGAATAATGAAATCATCAGCAGTCATGCCTTTGCCGGTATTGCGGTAGTGATGTTCGGGATCGTGATGTACTTCTGGAAAGAATGGCGCGAGCAGTATTTTTCTAAATCTTAAGATTAATTATTTAGGGTAAATTCATACATAAAAGGAAGCCATGGCTTCCTTTTTAGTTTTTCAACTGTAGATGCAGAATCGGGTAGGGATTCCCTTCGCTATCGGTTTTTGATCGGCTGATCATCTCGAAGCCATGTTTTAAATAGAAAGCAGTCGCATTGGGGTTCTGCTCATTCACATCAACTTCATTCACACTCAGAGTAAGCGCATGTTGCAATAACTGGCTGCCAATACCTTGCCGGAAGGCCAAAGGGAAAATAAACAGCATTTCCAGTTTGCTGCCTGCAATGCCCATAAAACCCAGAATCTGCTGCTGATGTTCCACATGGAACAGTTGCACCTGATCAAAATAACCATGCTGGATAATCTGCTGGCGAATCTTCAGGATTTGCTCGTCATTCAGAAAATGATGCGAAGCCCGGACAGATTGCTCCCACAGTTCTAGGAGCTGAGGATGCCGATCGACAGAAGTAAGGACAATCACAGCCATTAAGTTTCCGACTAAAAATGAGAACAACAAAACAATAAACAATTTATGTCAGCAGTTTATTAAGATGCAAAGAGATAAAATGAAAAATCAAATAGATCCATCTGTTTGAGGAAAAACTAGGACAACTTTGAATGTCATCTGAATCTAATAAAATTGTGGTCTATGCAGCGTTATTTGGCAACCTCGCTATTGCACTGGTTAAATTCGTCGCAGCCTATATTACCAATAGTTCTGCGATGCTCAGTGAAGCGATTCACTCGGTGGTCGATACTCTAAATGAAATTCTGCTTCTTTACGGCATGAAAAAGGCAGAGCAGCGCCCAGATGCCCACCATCCTTTTGGCTATGGCCGTGAACTGTATTTCTGGGCCTTTATTGTGGCCTTGATGGTCTTTGCACTGGGTGCGATTGTATCCATCTATCAAGGCATCCTGCACATCATTCATCCTGAAGAAATGCAGGATCCGATGATCAACTATATTGTCTTGGGTATTGCGATTCTGTGTGAAGGATTCTCCTGGACAGTGGCTTTAAGAACCTTCCGTAAAATGAAAGGCAAGATGGGCTATTTCGAAGCCTTTAGACGTAGTAAAGATCCGACCACCTTTACCGTATTATTTGAAGATACTGCTGCGCTAGTAGGTCTTTTTATTGCCCTGATCGGGATTTTCTTGGCTCATCAACTGAATATTCCTGAACTGGATGGTGCTGCCTCTATTCTGATTGGTGTCGTGTTGGCGGTATCAGCCTGGTTACTGGCACGTGAAACCAAAGGCTTATTGCTGGGTGAAACAGCAGATCCTAGACTGCGTGAAAATGTACTTAACATTGCCCAGCAGGATGCTGCGGTCTATAGCGCCAATGGTGTATTAACCGAGCAAATGGGTGCACATCAGGTAATTGCCTCCTTAAGTCTGGAATTCAAAGACGATCTGACTTCTGATGAAATTGAAGCTTGCGTTAACCGGATTGAAGCGCAAATCAAACAGCTACACCCAGAAATTATTACTCTATTTGTGAAACCTCAAACCAAAGCGGTATGGCTGGAACGGACTCAAGGTCGTATTTAAGGAAATGAAGTTTTCAGCAGTTAACTTTCGTCGGATAGTCAGAAGGGCATCAAGCGTGATTACGTGAATACGGGATAAAAATTTAGGTCATGAAATCATGTACAGTCAGGTATGGAGTGAGAATTATCGGATGAATATCGATCATTCTCCTGTCTTTTTAGAAAGCAGAATGGGCACAAACTTGATCACCAGTATTTATTTTTTTAGAAGATTTTCATCGGTTTTGGTCTTTCCATTGGCTCGATGTTTTGCTAAAAATAACAAAAACATAAATGAATCTTAGGCACGTATTTCATACTATGCTGGAATACCGAAGTATATAAGTTTGTATGCGATTTAAAGAGATGCTCCGTTTGAAAATTCCAGGTGGATGCTGTCTTGCATATAACAAATAATAAATAGTGGATATTTATGCAAGATCTTTTCAAGACTAAAAAATTTCAGCTTGAGACTGAGTCCAGTTGGAAACATCTCTGGTCCAAGCCGGTATTTGATTATCTACATTCCGATCATTTTGATGGTGAGCGGTTTAAGAACCTGGAGCATCATTCGCTCGAGCAGAGTCGCTTTGACTTGTATAAATGGTTATTCACCAGAAAATCCAGCACCTGGGAAGTGAATCTGGAACAGGAACGTGCCGAGTTTTTTTCACGTCCGCGTGCCTTGCCACAAAACCGGCCGGAAGCCACTTTAGATGACTGGCAAATCTGGTTTATTGGGCATGCCACCGCTCTGATCCAGATCGGGCCGTATAATTTTCTGACTGATCCAGTCTGGTGTGAATATGCCAGTCCTTTTGCATCCCGAGGGCCACAGCGCGTTATTCCTGCTGGCATTGCCCTGGATGAGCTGCCGCATATTGATGCCGTATTGCTCAGCCATAACCATTATGATCATATGGATCTGGCGACCTTGGCCTGGCTGCATCAAACCTATCAAATGCCGATCTATACTGGTCTTGGCAATGGCTGGTACCTGCCTAAAGACTATAATGTCATTGAAATGGACTGGTGGGAAAATGCATTTTTTGAAGATATCCAGATTGTCTATTCGCCAGCACAGCACGCTTCAGGACGTGGAATGCGCGATCAGAACTGTGCATTATGGGGCGGTTTTTCCTTATTGAATGGCAAGGATCATTGCTATTTTGCTGGGGATAGCGGTTATGCGCCGCATTTCAAGGAAATTCGAAAACGCCTTGGGCCACCACGAATTGCGCTGTTGCCGATCGGTGCCTATGAACCACGTGAATTGATGCGCAATATTCACATGAATCCGGAAGATGCTTTTCATGCCCATCAGGACTTAATGGCACGTTGTTCAATGGCGATCCATTATCGGACCTTCCAGCTCACCGATGAAGCACGTGACCAGCCTGAAAATGAACTGCAGCATATTATCCAGCATTCATCCAAGCTGATTAACCCGTTTTACTGTATTCGTGAAGGCAAACGGATTATTGTCTAAGGGCTTCTCTTTGTTCTTGTTGAATTATTTGAATGGCGATAACAAAAAGCATCAGCATCGCGATATTCATTACTACAGGATTAAAGGCGGCTATAAGCTGTAAAGGGTCGGTGAGTACGATCAGCAGTAATAATCCACCCAGTCCAGCAATATTCAAACCATGTAATAGAAGGGATCTGTTCCATTTTAAAAAGCACAAACCAAACAGTATTTCACACAACCCAGATAAGCCTACTAAGCTTTTAGCGAGCAGTAGGCTAACCCCCATATTTTGCCAGATTTGCAGTTCAGCAGTAGATTGGAACAGAATTTTTGGAACCAAGCCCTGATACAGCCAGAGTGCAGCTAAGGCAAACTGGATTGTACGCAGCGGTTGCATTAATACAGAATCAGAATTCACGGACAGCCTCTTCCAGAAAGTGGCGTTTATTTTCGTGAGAAGGAATCAGACAAGAATCAGTTTTGCCAAATAGCTTATAGCGGTTTAAAGCCACCAGACGATATAGAAAATCGCGAATAAAACGTGGAATGAAATAGCCAGCATTCATCAAAGAAAATGGAAAACCGAGATGCTGCATCACCTTCAGTAAAGCAGTAGATTCGGTATAAAGTTTGCCATCCTTAATGACTACCATGGTGGTGTAATGCTCTGTCGACATCTGGTAGTACTTAAGCAGGGCAGTGCCCAGCTCCGATTGTGCAGAGACCAGTTTAAACTGGATTTTTTATCGTATTTAATCAGAAATTTTGCCCAGCCATTACAAATCACACAAACTGGATCAAATAAAATGATGTCATGGCTTTGAATGATATCTTCAATATTTTTGCTCATCGTTATACTTCTTTTTTGTGATATAGCTTTGATAGTGTAGTGCTACAAGCATCAATATAAAACTTCTTAACAAGGATGTTCGTCACTTTAAATTCTTTGGCTCATTTGAAAATAAAAATGGGAGTGATCAACTTTTCTTAATTGGATGGCTACTACAATATTATGGCTTGGTATCAGGATTATAGTGTTTGGTGAGTCTATCTTTAAGCTCTGTAAAAAAGCCAGTAAGGTGAAATAGCTCATAATGGAAATAGCTTGGAAAAACAAGCAGGTTAACTATAAAGCTGGAGAAGCCCTCATGAATAAGCCTACACAACCTGGCACAGGTAAATGCCCCTTTTATCAAGGCGCACATACTGCCGCAGGTAGCTCGAATATAGACTGGTGGCCCAATGCACTGAATCTGGATATTTTGCATCAGCATGACCGCAAAACGAACCCCATGGACCCTGATTTTGACTACGCTAAAGCCTTTAGCAAACTAGATCTGGAAGCAGTTAAACAGGGAACTGATAACCTCCAGTCAGGACTGGTGGCCCGCGGACTGGGGCAGCTATATTGGCATGATGGTGCGTACCGCCTGGTATCTGGCCGGAACCTACCGTAAGCAGGATGGACGTGGGTGTGCGAATACCGGTAATCAACGTTTTGCGCCATTGAATAGCTGGCCAGATAACGTCAATACCGACAGAGGCCGCCGTCTGTTATGGCCAGTGAAAAAGAAATATGGCAATAAAATTTCCTGGGAGATTTGATTATTCTGGCTGGTACGGTCGCATATGAAGTTGCCGGGTTAAAAACCTTTGGTTATGCCGGTGGGCGTGAAGATATCTGGCATCCAGAAAAAGATATTTACTGGGGTGCAGAGCATAAATGGCTGGATGCGACCCGCGAACGTTATAACAATGAAGAAGACCGGAATACGCTGGAAAATCCTCTTGCTGTAGTACAAATGGGACTGGTTTATGTCAATCCGGAAGGGGTGGACGGCAAACCGGATCCGTTAAAAACCGCACAGGATATGCGTACCACCTTCGACCGTATGGCCATGAATGATGAAGAAACCGTCGCTCTGACGGCAGGTGGACATACCGTCGGGAAAGCACATGGAAATGGTAAGGCTGATGTACTTGGACCGGAGCCAGAAGCTGCACCACTCGAATTACAGGGTTTGGGCTGGAATAACCTGGAAGAAACCGGTAATGCCGCCTATACCATGGTAAGTGGTCTGGAAGGTGCTTGGACGACTAACCCGAACCGCTGGGACAATAAATTCTTTTATCTGCTGCTGAACTATGACTGGGAGCTAAAAAAGAGCCCGGCCAGCGCATGGCAATGGGAGCCGATTAATATTAAAGAAGAAGATCGCCCATTGGATGCGCATATGACCAATGTGCGCCGTAATCCGATCATGACCGATGCCGATATGGCGCTGAAAATCGACCCGGGGTATCGGGAAATTTCCGAAAAATTCTATCGTGATCCGGAGTATTTTTCCGAAACTTTTGCCCGTGCCTAGTACAAATTGACCCATCGTGATTTAGGGCCGAAATCTCGTTATCTGGGGCCGGATGTACCGGAAGAAGACCTGATCTGGCAAGATCCAATTCCATCAGTAGATTACACCTTAAATGAGAGTGAAATTGCGGACCTGAAAGAAAAACTGCTTGATAGCGGCTTGAGTCGCATTGAGCTGATCAATACCGCTTGGGACAGTGCACGGACTTATCGTGGTTCGGACTATCGTGGTGGGGCCAATGGTGCCCGTATTCGTTTACAGCCACAACGTGAATGGGCTGGTAATGAACCGGAGCGCTTGAATAAAGTGCTGAACAAACTTGAAGAAATTCAGGCAGGACTGGAGAAAAAAGTCAGTATCGCTGACCTGATTGTACTGGGCGGATCGGCCGCAGTAGAAAAAGCATCACAGGAAGCTGGGGTAGATATTCAGGTGCCATTTATTCCAGGCCGAGGAGATGCGACTCAGGGACAAACCGATGTCTATTCATTTAAAGATCTGGAACCGTTGCATGATGGCTACCGTAACTGGTTAAAACAGAACTACTCCGCTCAGCCAGAAGAAATGCTGGTCGATCGTACTCAATTGATGGGACTTACAGCACCAGAAATGACAGTATTAATTGGTGGAATGCGGGTCCTAGGTGCTAATCATGGTAGAAGCAAGCATGTCGTACTGACTGATCGGGTCGGTGTATTGAGCAATGATTTCTTTGTGAACCTGATGGATATGAATAATGTCTGGGTGCCGGTAGAAGAAAACCTTTACGAAATCCGTGACCGTCAAACGCATGACCTGAAATGGACTGCAACCCGTGTCGATCTGGTCTTCGGTTCTAACTCAATTTTACGTGCCTATTCTGAAGTCTATGCTCAGGATGACAATAAGGAAAAATTTGTAAGTGACTTTGTCAAAGCCTGGACCAAAGTCATGAACGCTGACCGTTATGATGTTAAACATCAACGTGAAGCCGCTTAAATTGAACTGCAATTCATATTCCTGATGCTTTAATTTAACACCAATAAAAAAACCACCCTCGGGTGGTTTTTTTATTCGCTCAGTTCAAGCTGAAAAACTTAGAGAAAGCTTGGTAGGCCTTTGGCTGGATCAGTTGCTCGAGCCATCTGGGCATCAGCTACGCTCATCCCAAGAGCTTGGGCAACACCTTCACCATAGGCTGGATCACAAGCATAACAGTTACGGATATGACGGTACTTGATGAAATCAAGCGCATCACCCATTGCGGCTGCGGTATTATTAAATAGAGCCTGTTTCTGCTCATCATTCATCAGGTTGAACAGGGCACGTGGCTGGCTGAAGTAGTCATTATCATCTTTGCGATAATCCCAGAAATCTGCATCACCCGTGATTTTGAGTGGTGGCTCTCTGAATTCTGGCTGTTCCTGCCACTGGCTGAAACTGTTCGGCTCATAATGCGGCAATGAACCATAGTTGCCGTCCATACGGCCCAAACCATCACGATGATTTGAATGTACCGGACAACGTGCAGCATTGACCGGAATCTGGGCATGATTCACGCCCACGCGATAACGTGCAGCATCAGCATAGTTGACTAAGCGTGCCTGTAGCATACGATCCGGTGAGTAACTAATGCCTGGTACCAGATTGCTTGGCGCAAAAGCTGCTTGTTCTACGTCCTGGAAATAGTTTTCCGGATTACGGTTGAGTTCGAATTCACCTACTTCAATCAGCGGATAATCACCTTTCGGCCAGACTTTGGTCAGGTCAAACGGATGATAAGGCACTTTCTCGGCATCGGTTTCAGGCATGATCTGAACGTACATTTTCCATTTCGGATAATCACCACGTTCAATCGCATCAAACAGGTCAGTCTGGCTGCTTTCACGGTCTTTAGCAATTAGCTCTGCTGCCTCAGCATCAGTCAGGTTTTTGATGCCTTGCTGGGTACGCATATGGAATTTTACCCAGAAGCGTTCATTTTGGGCATTGATAAAACTGTAGGTATGACTGCCGAAACCGTGCATATGACGATAGCCGGCTGGAATCCCACGATCGGACATTACGATGGTGACCTGATGTAGAGCTTCCGGCAATAAAGTCCAGAAATCCCAGTTATTGGTGGCGCTACGCTTATTGGTTTTCGGATCGCGTTTTACTGCTTTGTTTAAGTCAGGGAATTTGCGTGGATCACGCAGGAAGAATACCGGTGTATTGTTACCGACTAGATCCCAGTTACCTTCTTCAGTATAGAACTTCAGGGCAAAACCACGAATATCACGCTCTGCATCAGCTGCACCACGTTCACCGGCGACGGTAGAAAAACGGGCAAACATTTCGGTTTTTTTGCCAACTTCCGAGAAAATTTTTGCACGAGTGTACTCAGTAATGTCATTGGTCACAGTAAAAGTACCAAATGCACCTGAACCTTTTGCGTGCATACGGCGCTCAGGAATCACTTCACGAACAAAGTTAGCCAGTTTTTCATTCAGCCATAAATCCTGAGCAAGTAAAGGTCCACGCGCACCTGCCGTCATACTGTTCTGGTTGTCGACCACAGGTGCACCAGCTTCAGTGGTCAGGTGGGTGACAGGGCATTTTTTAAAATCTTGGCTCATCTTTCCTCTCCAAGTTTTGAATATCTTGTGTCGTTTATCTAGTATTCATAAAATATTGAAATATATGCTAATCAGATCAGGTTTCACTATATTTACAATATCTTTAAATAAAGGGTGTCACAGCACAAAATGGAATTCAGGATATAATTGAGTGAGCTCACTCAAAAAATATTTTTAAAGTTAATGAAGTTTAAAATATTGAAAATTAAATGGTTACTCTTAAAAAAAGTAACGGGTTTTCCAATCTCTGACAATATCAAATTCTATATATTTTGAATAACTCGAATAATGAATGGGATTAAACGAAAATAACAATATCTAAGTCCATAATATGTTTTTATCAAAGGATAAAAATAATAAGTGAAAAGTGGTATTTAAAATGAATTTTATAACTGGTTTATTTTAAATGGTTTTTTAATTGAGTTTTGTTTGGCTGAAGAAACCCATAACAATAATGAATGGAATAATGGTATTTCTGGTTATAGCTCGCATTTTTGCATACAGAAAATCCTAGCTAAATGGGCTTTATTTTTAAAAAAGCATTGGCAAATATGCTTGAAAATTAGTCAGTCAGCCCTATAATTATCTCACTCCTTCCTCCAAGTCACATAGAGAGCAAAATGGCCAAGAAAAAAACAGCCAAGCAGGTGGTGATCCACAATTTTGTGGCAAAACACATGCATGAAGTCAACAAAAGCCAGGTTTTTGTAGACCGTAAGAAAAATGCAAAACGTGGTTATACCAAGCACAAACAAGGGCGATATCAACAAGATGATCGCCCTTTTTTATGGGCGGCTTAGGGCGGCCAGGAAGACGTAGATCTGTTTTGGGCAGGAGCTGACTTTAAGGGATTCTGTGGGGTATAGTTAAAAGATGAGTTTCTTTTCGAAGAATGCGGTGAAGTCCGCCGGGTGGTTGAAGAAGCTTCTTCGGGAAACATATTTTGAAAAAAACGGGGCAGGGTCGCAGAACTCGAAGATCTATTTTGATCAACATCAGCTATAGGTCGGGTCTGCTGAAAACTGGCAAATTTTCCTAGCTGTTGCCGATACAGTTTTGCGGCAATGACCGATGGATCATTCTTGCCTAAACGCCGTTGCTGGGTACGAGAAATTTCAATTCCCCATAAGGGACAGGCTTTAGGACGTTCAGTTTCACGGATATACTGATGACTGGAGCTAATGTTATTACGATCACGAGAAGATGTATATCTGGATTTTTGCGAACGTAAGGCCGGTGCAACAATAATAAAATAAAACGCTGCAGCTAGCATAAGCAGGATAAGCACAAATTCCATAAGTACCTCGACTGATGCAGAGGAACCTGAAAAAAGTTCCTCCTTAAGCGCTGACCATACGGGTGGTGGATTTCACCATATCTCCTAAACCATGTGTTCTAAAATAATGCTCCATCCAGCTTTTTACCATGAGTGGATTGTCCAGTTTTAGTACATGTTTGAGTAATTCCTGTGCATCCGGCATCGGTACATGACAAATCGTTTTTCGGACTCTCAAAATATTGCTAGAACTCATGGACAGGGTATTGAATCCCATGGCCATTAATAGTACGGCCGATAGAGGATCACCGGCCATTTCACCACAGATACTGATTGGTTTGTTATTACGGTGACAATCCTCTACCAGACGGGTCAGGGCGCGCAGGATCGCTGGATGTAAGTGTGAATAGACATTGGCCACACGTGGATTATTCCGGTCGACAGCAAGTAAATATTGGGTCAAATCGTTAGAACCGACCGAGAAGAAATCAACCAGTTCAGAAAACTCATCAATCTGATGCAGTACGCTCGGCACTTCCACCATAATCCCGATTTGCGGCTTGGTAATTTTGACCTGTTCTTCTTCCTGAACGGCATGATGATCACGTTCTAACAGATACAGTGCTTCTTCAACTTCACTGACACTGGTCACCATCGGCAACAGGATATGCAGATTGTTCAGACCGATACTGGCTTTCAGCATGGCGCGAATTTGTGAAGAGAAGATTTCAGGATGATCCAGCGTAAAACGAATTCCGCGCCAGCCCAATGCTGAATTTTCTTCCTTAATCGAGAAATATGGCAGGTCTTTATCTGCACCAATATCCAGCGTTCGCATGACTACCGGTTTATTGGCAAAGTGACTCAGTTGCTGCCGGTAAATGGCACGTTGTTCCTCTTCTCCCGGGAAGCGGTCACGTAGCATGAACGGGATTTCCGAACGGTATAGGCCAACACCTTTGGCACCACGCTGTACACCACGAACCACATCAATCATCAGGCCAGTATTTACAAACAGACGTACAGCGGTACCATCTGGCGTAATTGCGTCTTTAGTCTCGTACTGGCGTAGATCCTTAGCGATCTGTTCTTCTTCTTTCTGAATTTCTTTATAGCGGGTACGCAGACGACGTGGTGGATTGATAAAGATACGGCCCTGATGCGCATCGACAATCATCTCGACGTCATCCAGAGTATTGATGGGCAGTTCAGTCACACCCACGACAGTCGGAATACCGAGTGCGCGTGCCACAATCACCATGTGCGAATTCATGGCACCTTCAGTGGTGACAATCGCGGCAATCTTATCAACAGGCAGTTCCACCAGTGCAGCCGTTGAAATTTCTTCACCAATCAGGATGCTTTCATCGGTCAGTTCGCGATGGCTTTCATCGGCTTCCTGCAACTTGGCCAGAATACGACGTCCCAGATCTTTCAGATCAGCAACACGTTCACGCAGGTAATCATCCTCCATCTGGACAAACTGCGCCACATGGTTATCAATCACGATGCGAACCGCACCTTGTGCCCAGTGACCATCACGAATCAGTGCTTTAATTTCTGATGGCAGGGCATTTTCATCCAGCATACGCAGGAACACACTGAACAAAGCACGTTCTTCGGCCATCAGCGCATCCTGCATTTTGTCATCCAGGAACTGAATTTCTTCACGCACCGAATTTAAAGCATTATCTAGCAAAGCCAGTTCTTCGCTAATATCATCTGCTTCACGATCCGGAACAGCGCCTAGATCTGCAGGGGGATAAAGCACAATGGCGCGGCCAAGTGCGATCCCGCCAGAACCGGATACGCCCTGGAAGGTTTTATATGCCGGTAAATTATTTGGCTTGCGGAATACATCAATATTGCCGACCGCATGGGCGTGAGCGATTACGCCTGAGAGTTGGGCACACAGCGTAACCAGGAAAGATTCGGCTGCTTCACTAAAATCTTGGGATTCTTGATTTTGGACAACCAGTACGCCCATGACTTTACGGCGGTACATGACCGGAACGCCCAGAAAGGAATTATAAATTTCTTCGCCCGTTTCCGGTAAATACAGAAAACGATCATGCTTAGGGGCATTGTCGAGGTTAACGATTTCCTCACGCTGACCGACCAGACCAACCAGGCCTTCACCGGTATGTAGAGAAACATGACCGACAGCTTCGGGCTTCAGGCCTTTAGATGCCATTAATAGATAACGCTGGTTGCGTTCATCGAGCAGATAAATGGAGCAAACATCCACATGCATGGCCTCAGCGACCTGATTGACCATAATATCGAGTGATTCATGCAAACTGGTAGACGCATTAATCTCTTGGACAATACGTCTCAGGGTATCCAGTTGCATATTCGACATGGGTGCTGCTCCGTATTTTTTTAGAAGTCCAGTAATTTAGTTTATTTATAACAATAGCCGAGCAAAAAATCTGCACATGCACGCGATTTTTTTAAGGTTTTTGTTGTGGTAATTGCTGACAGAGTTCAATCATGGCTTTGCGATAAACATCGCGTTTAAAATTCACCACTTGGCCTAATGGATACCAGTAACTGACCCATTGCCATTGATCAAATTCGGGCGGATCGGACAGATCAAGCTGAATGTTCTGTACGGGCGCCGTCAGTTTGAGTAAAAACCACTTCTGTTTTTGACCGATACATACCGGATCTGAATCCGTGCGAATGTATCGATACGGCAAACGATAACGCAACCATCCTTTGGTCTGCGCGATAATCTGGACGTGTTCAGGCAGTAATCCAACTTCTTCTCTCAGCTCACGATAAAGTGCCTGCTCAGGGGTTTCTCCATATTGGATACCTCCTTGTGGAAATTGCCATGCATTATGACCAATGCGTTTTGCCCATAAAACCTGTCCAGCATCGTTTGCCAAAATGATCCCGACATTCGGTCGGAAACCTTCTGAGTCGATCATTTGGCTACCTAAAATTGTTTAATTTATGCCTTTGCTTTCGGGGAATATTATTTCTTTATCCAACTCGAAAAAAAGCAAAGTTTAAAAATGTTAAAATTGCTATGATCTTAACGAATTTCTATCGACTAGCGGAGATAGATTTACAATTTTTTTCTTAAATTTCAGTTTTTACGAGTATTTTCATGAAATTGGCGCTATTTGATCTCGATCACACTCTGTTAAACACCGATTCGGATCATTCCTGGGGGGAATTCCTGGTCAATGAAGGCCTGGTGGATCCCGTTCATCACCGCGCCATGAATGACAAGTTCTATGAGGATTATAAAAAGGGTCAACTGGATCCTTATGCCTATAATGAATTTGTATTCCAGTTTTTGACTCAACATGACCATGATTATCTGACCGAATTACATCAACTGTTCATGCAAAAAGTCATTCGCCCACAGATGCGTCCGGAAGGTTTTAAAGCGATTCAGCGCCATAAAGATGCAGGGCATGAAATTGTCGGCATTACTGCAACTTCGGACTTTATTACTGCACCGATTTTCCGTGAGTTTGGCATTACTGAAATTATTGCCACCAATGCTGAAGTCATTGACGGTAAATATACGGGTAAGGTGACCAATATCGCCTGCTATCAGCAAGGCAAATTGACGCGTCTGGAACAATGGCTGGCTGGTCGTGAGGTGACTGAGTCTTGGGCTTACTCAGATTCAATCAATGACCGTTTTCTGCTAGAACATGCGAATCATGCCATTGCAGTGAATCCGGATGAGCGTCTGGAAGCGCTGGCTAAAGAACAGGGCTGGGAAATTCAGGACTGGTCGATTTAAGCAATTCTTTCGATTTAATCAGGCACAACTTCGGTTATGCTTTTTTATAAGCAGAAGAGGGTACTTTTTGACATGCTCGTTGCTGAATAAACATGCTATGCTCAGAGCAAATAAAGCAAGTCGACAATAACGATAGCAAGCGCAGAGGTAATGAAAATGACCCAAGTTAGACCGCGTATGACTCATTTATTCGCACAGTTAGGTCTGGATTCGAGTGCAGAAGGGATTGCCCAATTTATTCATGAGCATCAATTACCCAAAGATGTGAACCTGATGGAGGCGCCGTACTGGTCAGATGCGCAGCGCCAGTTCCTGGCTGAAAAAATTGCTTCAGATGGAGAATGGGCCATTGTGGTGGATCAGCTTAATGAATCTCTGCATGAGGATGCCACTAGCGGAATTGAGTAGTGAACAAAAAGCCAATCAACTGATTGGCTTTTTCATTTGGGGTATTACTGTGTCCGTTTCCATAAAGTTACTTGGGACAGGGTATGTTGATATTTACGCGCTGTTTCCCGGATCACAAAAGGCACATCCAAAGGTTCGTCCAGCATTTCAAAATGTGGACTGAGTAAAGCTTTGATGCCCTCTAAGGTACTCAGGTTTTCTCCTGCCTGCTTAAATCCGCCGATCCATTCACTGCGTGCTGTATGTTCTTCCAGCCAGGTATAAGGTGAGGCCAGCATCAAAATGCCGCCTATATTCAGGCGCTTATGAATCTCACTCAGAAAAGCTTTAGGATGATGCAGACGATCAATCAGGTTAGCTGCCAGAATAAAATCATAATCTTTAAACTGAGGTTTCAGGTTGCAGGCATCGGCCTGATAAAACTCGACTTTATTGGCAGCCTGCTCAAGTCCAAGTTCTGCCAGTGAGCAGGATTTATATTCCACCAGTTCACCTTCAACAGGAATGCTATAGCGCAGGGTCTCTCCTTGCGCCAGCACCACACCTTGCTGAATAAAACGGGCTGAAAAATCTAGACCGGTGACCTGATCAAAATCTTGGGCCAGTTCAAAGCTGGCGCGTCCGGTTGCACACCCGATATCCAGCGCTTTATGACACGGAATGTTCTGAAAATAAGGACGGGCTAGTTTGATGAGGCTTTGGGCAAAGTTTGGAACACCGAAATATTCCGCCCCATACTGGAATTCCAGATATTGGGAAATCAGCTGATCGCTTTCATATTGCGAGTGAAACTGCGGTGATGTCTCTTCCGCGGCAACATAGCGAAAACCGGCATGCTGGAAAAAATGTCGCCGGAAGGCATAGCGTGAACTGTGCAGGGCTTCATTACCGGCTGAAATCCAGGAACCGCCTTTAATTAGATGATGTTGGCCATCAAAAGTAGGGGTACTAAAATCATCGTAGAAGGGATGGACCTGAAAGCCTTCGAAAGGATAAATCGGGGTCTCGGTCCATTGCCAGACATTGCCCTGAACATCATAAAAATCGCCATGCTGAAAATGATCCACCGGACAAGAGCTAGGGCCATATTTTAATTCAATATTGGCTTGCTCAGGACTTGGTAATTTGGGATCCAGTCCTGAAACTGCATACAGTCGATACCATTCATCTTCAGTTGGCAGGCGAATGGACTCTCCGATCTGTACTGATTTCCAGTTACAGAAAGCCTTGGCTTCATGATAATTCACTTCGACTGGCCAGTCCCAAGGCATCGGAACTTCTTCCAGCATCAGTCTTAAGGACCAATTCAGTTCAGTTTTGATCCAGAAGGTAGGATGTGTGGCTTGAGAAAATGCCAACCATTGCTGGCCTTCTTCAGTCCAGTAGTTAGCTGTCTGATAACCCTCTGCTTCCACAAAGGCTAAAAACTCCTGATTAGATACCAGATATTTAGAGGCTTCGAATTCTTCAATTTCGGCATGATGGTGGCCGTATTCATTGTCCCAGCCATAAAAAGCATGTTCGAAATTTTTATGTAAATTGACCTGACCTGCCGGTACCTTTACCAGACTATTTTCAGGTGCAATACCGGTAATGACATTGGCACGCCACTGCGGATGATTTTGTACATAACGTAACTGATGCTGGCGGATTAAAACTGAAGACGTTTCCAGATGAATCCGTTCATGCTCAATGCCCATGATGATGGTCCACCAGGGGTTGTGCCATTTTAGTGGAAGTTGTAGCGGCGCATGTTCTATCACTTTCAAGACCAGGGCACGTACCTGATGCCGGTAATCACGTACCGCCTGAATGCTAGGCCAGTGATAGTTCTGTTCATCCAGATCATCCCAGCTCATTTCATCTACACCAATCGCAAATATGCTTTCCATATGCGGATTTAAACGTTCCGGAATCAGTTGAGCCAGCAACAACTTATTGATAAAAAAAGTGGCAGTATGACCAAAATAAAAGATCAGTGGATGACGTAAGGCAATCGGTTTGACATAAAAGGCTTCTTCATTCTTCAGACAGTCAAACAGTTGCTCATAGGTGTCAAAGGTATTTAGAAAATAATCACGTAATACGGCACGCGCCGTCGGTTCATCTTCAAAATCAAGGTTGGGAGTAGGCTGTAGCGTTGGTTTAAGCGGTTTCCATAAACCCATTTCTTCGAGCAGGTCATGAGAAGAAGGTAATAAAGTTTTGGAATCAGAAGATTTGATCTGCATTCGGTGCTTCCTTGAGTACGTTTTAATTTTTCATCTTCAGGAAAATGAATTTGATGCTTTTAAAAGTACTTGAAAGGAAGTGACAGATGCGATGTATTTAGGTAACAAAATGCTGCACCGATATTGATGCAGCAGAGAAATGTAAAAATTAGTTTTAAATTGACGGGCCTTGCATCAGTTGAACCAATGCTTCAGCTGCCTTGGATTGAGTACGACCCGGATGCCAGACCATACCGAGCTGACGGTTCATTTCCAGATTCAGATCCAGTTCTTGCAGGTCATGATTGACCAGGGTTTTGGGTAAGACTGACCAGCCTAAACCAATCGAAACCAGCATCCGGATGGATTCAAGCGGGTTATTGCTCATGGTCGTTTTCGGCTTGATACCCTGTTTTTCAAACTCGGCCATAGTAATCTGCGTGGTATAGGTCTGCGCAGAAGGTAGAAGGCTCGGGTAATTCACCAGATCTTCAAGAGACAGGTTTTTTTGCTGAGCCAGCGGATGGAACGGCGCTACCACAAAAACCAGAGGATCATTCCAGATGGTGACATATTTCAGACGTTCATCACCATGCGGTGGCAAGGTCAGGAAAGCCAGTTCCAGATCACCCGCCATCACCTGTTCATGTGCCTGTTCTGAATCTACAAAATGTACATCTAGCGTCACATTTGGATATTGCTGTACATATTCACGCAGATGGCTCGGTAAGTGATGCAGGCCAATATGATGACTGGTGCCAATTTTCAGTTTACCTTGTACCTGACCCTGTTCATGACTCAGGGTATAGTGAATATCACCCAGCTCGTTCAGCCAGTTTTTTACCTTAGGCAGCAGGGAATGTGCCGCATGAGTAGCCTGTACACCACGGCCCGCAGATTCAAATAATTTCACCCCGAAATATTCTTCCAGACTGTGAATACGTTTGGTCACAGCCGGTTGGGTAATAAAAAGCTGATCTGCAGCCAGAGAAATCGAACCTGTTTCCATGACTTTTACAAAGGCTTCAAAAGCTGCGAGATTCATCTTGATCACCTATAAAGTTTTTTTATGCTTAAGTTTATTATTGTAATAATTTAAGAATAAATCAAAGTAAAAATATAGAACTCTTGGTTTAATGTTGAATTAATACACATTTTTAAATGTTTTATTTTATGTCATAAAAAAAGCCACCGAGGGTAGGTGGCTAAAAGAGGAAGATCGACAAAAAATTATGCGGTGATTTCCTCATCCTGTTGCTGGCGTTTTGCTTCCCAGATTTTCTCGTGGAAGAAGAAAGCAACCGCCTGTACAGTCGGTTCTAATAAACTCAAGGCAATCGCCATGGTTAAACTGCCTGTGACAAAATAGCCCACTAACATCGCAACGGTGATGTGCATGATGTAATAGCTAAATGTCTTTTTGAACATGCGCTGATTGTTTTCTACGAAACGTTGAATATGTGCCATGTGGATCTTCCTCAAAACAGATAATTTGTGCCGATGAGGAAATAATAATAATTCTCATTTAATTTGTAAAAACGAATATTTTTAATAAAACGATCGGAAAATTAGATTTATAAAAAGAGAGCTAAACTATGATTTAATTTAAATTTTAAAAGATTCCAAAAAGTTTTTTAACTAATAAAAATGATAAATTAGATTTATGTGAATGCAGCGATATAATCAAAATTAGCGAAAGAATTTACCCAGTCCAGTGGAGCACATCGACATGGCAGGCGAGACCCAAACAGCAAAAACATTATACGATAAGTTATGGGATGATCATTTAGTAAAACAACGAGATGATGGTTCAGCTCTACTTTATATCGACCGTCATTTATTGCATGAAGTGACTTCACCACAAGCCTTTGAAGGCTTGCAACTTGCTGGCCGTAAGCCATGGCGTTTAAGTGCCAACATCGCAACACCTGACCATAACGTACCGACCTCTAAAAAAGAGCGTGAGCAGGGCGTGGCTGGGATTGAAGATGATACTTCACGTATCCAGGTACAAACCTTGGATGACAACTGTAAGACGTTCGATATTGTTGAATTTGATATTAACGATATTCGTCAAGGGATCGCGCACGTTGTTGGTCCTGAGCAGGGCTTAACCTTGCCAGGTATGACGGTTGTATGTGGTGACTCACATACCGCGACACATGGTGCATTCGGCTGCTTGGCACACGGGATCGGGACTTCAGAAGTTGAACATGTATTGGCAACCCAATGCCTGGTTCAAAAGAAAATGAAAAACATGTTGGTACGCGTTGACGGTAAATTAGGTCAGGGCGTAACACCGAAAGATGTGGTTTTAGCCATTATCGGTAAAATCGGAACTGCTGGCGGTACAGGTCACGCAATTGAATTTGGTGGCCAGGTATTCCGTGACATGTCGATCGAAGGCCGTATGACCGTATGTAACATGGCAATTGAAGCGGGTGCACGTGTCGGTATGGTCGCAGTCGATGAAAAAACCATTGAGTATGTCAAAGACCGTCCATATGCACCGAAAGGCGAGCAATGGGATCAGGCGGTTGCGTACTGGAATACCTTGCATTCTGATGAAGGCGCGCACTTCGATACAGTTGTGGTGTTGCAAGGTGAAGAGATTGAACCACAAGTCTCTTGGGGGACTTCTCCTGAGATGGTGATTCCGGTGTCTCAAGCGGTCCCAACTTTAGAACAGGCCAAAGATGATGTACAGCGCAATGACTGGAACCGTGCTTATCAATATATGGGCTTAACTGCAGGTCAGGCTTTAGCAGATATTCAGTTAGACCGTGTATTCATCGGTTCCTGCACCAATTCACGTATCGAAGATATTCGTGCTGCGGCTGAAGTGATCAAAGGTCGTAAAGTGGCTTCTAGCATTAAACAGGCCATGATCGTTCCGGGTTCGGGTTTGGTGAAACAGCAGGCAGAATCTGAAGGTTTGGACAAAGTCTTTATCGAAGCTGGTTTTGAATGGCGTGAACCAGGTTGTTCTATGTGCTTGGCAATGAATGCTGACAAATTGCAGCCAGGCGAGCATTGTGCCTCAACTTCAAACCGTAACTTTGAAGGTCGTCAGGGTAATGGCGGTCGTACCCATTTGGTGAGCCCAGCCATGGCTGCTGCTGCAGCGATTGCCGGTCACTTTGTTGATGTCCGTTCATTTTAATTGGTACGCAGGAGCAGAAATATGAAAGCTTATACCGTTGAACAAGGTATTGTTGCACCCTTAGACCGTGCCAATGTCGATACAGATTTAATTATTCCAAAACAGTTTTTGAAATCGATCAAACGTACCGGTTTCGGTGAAAACCTGTTTGATGAATTGCGTTATTTGGATGAAGGTTATCCAGGTCAGGACAACTCGGTTCGTCCGATTAACCCGGACTTCGTATTAAACCAGCCACGTTATCAAGGTGCATCGATCTTAATTTCACGTGCTAACTTCGGTTGCGGTTCAAGCCGTGAGCATGCGCCCTGGGCCTTGAATGAATACGGTTTCCGTACTGTGATTGCGCCAAGCTTTGCTGATATTTTCTTTAATAACTGTTTTAAAAATGGCATGTTGCCGGTGATCTTGCCGGAAGAAACGGTTGATCAGTTATTCAAGGAATGTGCAGCAGCTGAAGGTTATCAGTTAACGATTGATCTGGAAGCGCAGGAAGTTCGTACACCAAATGGCGAAAGCTTCAAGTTTGAAGTGGACCCATTCCGTAAGCATTGTTTGTTAAATGGTTTGGATGATATTGGCTTAACTTTGCAGGCGGCAGATGATATTCGTGCCTACGAAGAAAAAACCAAACAATCACGCCCATGGGTATTTGCTGAAATTCATTCATAAAACAGCAAAAATTGTCATGGCATGACTGCGAAGGCCTTGCTAATATCAGAAGATTATTAATTTTTTTGATAGGTTAATACAGACATCATGGCAACGTATTGGAAACAGTGGCTTGCTCTAAGTGCAGTATCAGTGCTGATGACCGCGTGTCAGAGCATTGATACCTTCAAACTTAAACATGCCAAAGAAGATGCAGAAAGCAAATCCAATGCTTTGATTTATTGTGCAGGCACACCGGATTGTCAGTTTGAACGTTTAGATCGGACCATGATTGTGGATGAGTCCACCAAGCGAATCAGCCCAGAAGCGCTAGATCAGCGTCTGGTTCGTTTGCAGGCCAAAAACCTGAAACAGGATAATCCGATTTATTTATCTGTGCCGGAAGGGCAGCATGAACTGGTGGTGCGTTTCTATCCGATTAGCAAGGATAAGGCTGAGACCTTGCATCTGTTCCAGCAGTTTAAGGCGAATAAACGCTATACCTTGAAAATGTTCCGTGACCGAAATGCACGTAGCACCAGTTTATTAAATGCCTCTGCACCTGATCCATTGTGTGTGGACCTGTTGCAAGAGCAGAAAGTGATTCGTCGTTTTTGCAAACCCTATAATGTCATCAATGGCATTGCAGAGTTTGTAGAAAAAAAAATTTAACCTAGTCAGGTGGATGCCTGACCTTATAAATGGAAAAGCTCATGTCTAAACAAATTTTGATTTTAGCTGGTGACGGTATTGGTCCTGAGATTGTAAAAGCCGCAGAACAGGTGCTTACACGAGTTAATGAAAAATTCAATCTGGGTTTAACATGGGAACAAGGTCTTTTAGGTGGTGCTGCGATTGATGCACACGGTTCACCTTATCCAGAGGTAACCTCTGAACAGGCGAAAAAAGCAGATGCAATTCTGCTCGGCGCTGTAGGCGGTCCAAAATGGGATACGATTGAGCGTTCAATCCGTCCAGAACGTGGCCTGTTAAAACTACGTAGTGAGTTGAATCTGTTTGCGAACTTACGTCCAGCGATTCTTTATCCACAATTGGCTGATGCCTCTAGCTTGAAACCGGAAATTGTCTCTGGTCTGGATATCTTGATCGTACGTGAATTGACCGGCGGTATTTACTTCGGTCAGCCACGCGGGATCCGTGAACTGGAAAATGGCGAAAAACAAGGTTTTAACACTGACGTTTATGCAGAATCTGAAATCAAGCGTATTGCCAAAGTTGCGTTCGAACTTGCTGGCCTGCGTGACGGTAAAGTATGTTCAGTCGATAAAGCCAACGTGCTTGAAGTGACTGAGCTTTGGAAACAAACCGTGACTGCACTGAAAGAAGAGCAATATCCAGACATTAACTTGTCTCATATGTATGTAGACAATGCTGCGATGCAATTAGTACGTGCGCCTAAGCAGTTTGATGTGATTGTGACTTCAAACCTGTTCGGTGACATCCTGTCTGATGAAGCTGCAATGCTGACTGGTTCAATCGGTATGTTGCCATCAGCTTCATTGGATGAAAATGGTAAAGGGATGTACGAACCTTGCCATGGTTCTGCACCAGATATCGCAGGTCAAAACCTGGCAAACCCATTGGCAACCATTCTGTCTGTAGCCATGATGCTGCGTTATACCTTCCGTGAAGAAGCGGCTGCAAAAGCTATTGAAGATGCGGTAGGTAATGTTTTAGACCAAGGTCTGCGTACGGCTGACATCATGTCTGAAGGCATGACTAAAGTGGGTACGGTGGAAATGGGTCAGGCAGTTGTGACTGCATTGAATTAAGTTACTCAGTATTTCTACGTAAAAAACGCAGCCTTGAGCTGCGTTTTTTTATGACTGATTTTGATTAACAGGTTCGACCCGTAAGGCTGACAGAAGTTGCAATATTGTCTTTAAGCAAAAAGGTAATCTTGCATTGCAAATTCACATCATACCCTGATGCAGGACTCACAGTGACTGGAACCGGAACTGTGCCTGTACCTGCTGCCGGAAATTGGGCAATCGGTAAGGGCACGGTCACAGGACGTTCTACGACATAGCTGAGCTGTTGGGAGCTGAGCTCAGGTTCACTGATTTGCTGATAACCCAAACGTTTCAAATCTAAATTGCGATCAATATACTGGCTGCTCTGGCCAATAAATTGCTGTAAATAAGCTTCACGGTCGGCCTGGCTGATCGTGGGTGTCTGTGCACACCCTGACAGACCGAGCAACAGGATGCTCAAGCCCAATACCAGAGGAGTCCCTTTGCTTAACAACATCACATCACTCCTACTCAAGGAACGCTTAAAAACAGTGTAGTAGCAAAGTGTGAGAGGAACTGTTGTAATTTATTATTAGGTAAGACAACAATAATCAGGCAGTTAGATGTTAGCTGTAGCCATCAAATCCAAGACAACTTAGAATGTTCTTATATTCACTTCAAAATGAATAAAAAGCAAAAATGAGTATTAACAGGCACGTCCGCTATATTGCACGGATTGGGCAGTCCCTTGTTCTAGCTGTAAATGAATCTGACAAGGCATTTCAACCTGATAACCCGGGCCGGGTGCAGTTGCGAGTCGTACAGGGGCACCTATACTGACACTTTGCTGAATGGCGGGTGTTCCCAACGGAAGTTCAATGGTGCGAAGTACGGTATAACTCAGACGTTTTCCGTTTGTACAGGTGCTTTTGAGGTCTTAAAACCGAGTGCAGTTAAATCCAGATCCTTGCGAATTGACTCTGCAGATTGGCCGATATATTGCTGTAGTTGCTGATCTAGTTGTCGTGATTTTGTCGAATTGGTAGTGGCGCAGGCACTCAGGCTGATTCCTAGGATCAGAGAAAACAAGATTTTTTGCATGAATGATTCACTGTTTTTATTAGAGGAAAAATAGAAATGATTATCTTCGAATGCAGTATAGGGAATGTGCAGGGGAATTGATATAAAAGAAAAGGCAATAAAAAAGCCACTGGATGAGTGGCTTTTGCTTCCGCTAAAACTTAGCGCGCACGGTATGTGATACGACCCTTAGTCAAATCATAAGGAGTCATTTCGACCTTCACGCTATCGCCAGTCAAAATACGAATATAGTGTTTACGCATTTTACCAGAAATATGGGCAATTACTTCGTGACCGTTTTCTAAACGTACACGGAACATAGTATTAGGAAGCGTCTCGGTGACAACGCCTTCGAACTCGATGAGTTCCTCTTTATTGGCCATAGCCTACCTGAATGAATAAATTGGAAAGGCGCAAATTATAGTCAATTTTTTCGCAAAACACAAGGTGTAATGGGCGTTAGACTGATCATCTGTCAGTAAAATAAGCGAAGTATGAGTTTAAACTTTTTTAACTAAAAAGCGTATGGTATCTGTTGTCAGTTTGGTCAATCACAGTTAATCTAATTTCAATCTTTTTAAGTATAAATGAAGTACATACAAGGAAGGTTTTTGAGTGAGTCAGCTAACGGATGCATCAGTCGTATTGCGTTTAGGCTATCAGGCGATTCGTCGTGCAGGTTTGCCAACAGAAGAACTTCTGACGAAAGCAGGAGTCGCTTTAAATCAGGTGGAGACCAATGACCGTACTCCGCTTAGTGCTCAGTATGCCTTCTGGGTTGCCGCAGAAGAGGTCAGTAAGGACCCGGATATCGGATTGCATCTGGGTGAACATTTGCCACTCTATCGCGGACAGGTGATTGAGCATCTGTTTATTTCATCAGAGAATTTTGGTGAAGGCTTGAAACGTGCACTGGCTTATCAGCGTCTGATCAGTGATGCCTTTCATGCCAAGCTGGTGGTCGAAGATGATCGCTGCTATCTGACCAATGGTGAACAGCCTTTTGCTGAAAGTCTGGTCAATCGTCACTTTACCGAATGTGCGATGTCAGGTGTGTTGCGTTTCTTTAAATTTATTACTGAAGGCCGTTTTGAACCGATCTATATCGATTTTAATTTTTCCAAAGGCGCGGCAGATGAAGAATATTTCCGGGTTTATGAATGTCCGGTAAGTTTGGGGCAGAAAGAAACCCGTTTGTATTTTGATCCAAGTATTCTGGATTTTCCACTTTGGCAGGCAGAACCGGAACTGTTGCAGCTACATGAACAGCTGGCGATTGAAAAATTACAGGAACTGGCTCGTTACGATTTAGTCGGGGAAGTGCGTCGTGCAATCGGTTCTACTTTAGAAAGCGGTGAAACGACTTTGGAAACTGTAGCCGCTCAACTGAATATTACTCCACGTCGTTTACGTACCCAGCTCAGTGAGGCTAATACTAGTTTCCAGCAGATTCTGTCCGATTATCGCTGTCGTCTGGCTAAACGTTTATTAGCGAGTACCAATGAAAGTGTGGAGCGTATTGTTTATCTGACTGGATTCTCGGAACCGAGTACCTTCTACCGTGCCTTTAAACGCTGGACCAATGAAACACCAGTGGAATATCGGAAGCGGAAGCAGCGTTAATTACCATCCTAAGTCCCTCCTTTCTTGCGCTTCAGCTTAAAGCAGTGCTTAAGCTTTGCTCAGGAGGAGAGTTCCTCCCTTTTTAAAGGGAGGTTAGGAGGGATTTAAAAATTAAAAATAATTAGCTTATTCCGGCATATTCAACCAATATGGACCCAAAGGTATTTTGGGTAAGTCAAAATGCTCTGGATATTCAGCCTGAATAAAATACAGACCGTCCGGTGGTGCGGTAACTCCGGCTGCTTTACGATCTTCTGCTGCAAAAATATGGTCAATATGGTCAACCTCATACATGCCTTGACCGATTTCCAGTAAACAGCCCATGATATTGCGTACCATATGATGCAGGAAGCCATCCGCCTGAATATCTAGAATCAGATAAGGCCCATGCTGGATCAGGCGGCAATGACGTACATGACGTACCGGCTGATTGGACTGGCAGGCTGCTGCACGGAAACTTTCAAAGTTATGCGTGCCTTCAAACTTTGCAGCTGCCTCAATCATCTTTTTGACATCAAGTGGATAGTAAATATGCGTGACCTGTTTATGCAGCAAGGCAGGGCGTACCGGATGGTTATAGACAATATAGCGATAACGGCGTGCCTGTGCTTTAAAGCGTGCATGGAAGCCATTATCCATCTCCTTGATCCATTGGATCGAGATATCCTTAGGTAACTGGCTATTTGAGCCCATTAACCAGCCTCGTTCAGAACGCAAGGCATGGGTATCAAAATGTGCAACCATATTGGTCGCATGCACGCCGGCATCGGTTCGGCCTGCACCATGCAGAATAATCGGTTTATCGGCAATTTTGCTGAGTACCTTCTCGATGGTTTCCTGAACACTGATTACGCCCGGCTGTTGAGTCTGCCAACCTCGATAATTCGTTCCACAAAACTCAATTCCCACTGCAAAACGCTGCATAATGACCTCAAAACCTGACTAATCGTACCAATGGGCATGCCATTGCTCTACCGTGTCATATTGTAAATACATTTTTAGGGCTTTTGCATAAAGATCAGCATGGCCATAACTTTCATTGAGCAGAATTTTGCAATCATGCACCCATTCAGCAATGGCATAACGCTGATCGGTGGCACCAAAAGGCACTTGAGTAGTTAAGACCGAGATACAGCCTTTGGCATAGAGCTGATTGATGAAATCTACGATCTCTGGATTGACGGCCAGATTGCCGGTTCCAAAACCTTGCAGGAATAGGAAGTGTGGCGGATGGGCTAAAATATTTTTCAGGTTATTGAACTGTTGGACTAAATCAATCGGCTGCATCATCAAGCTCATGCAGTTAAAATCTGGAGCTTTGGTAATATCGTCTGCCGTAACCTGACAACTTTGCTGGTTGGCCCGAATAGCGATATGAGCGTCCAGACCAGTAAAGGCATTCAGCTCAGTGGTATGCTGCTTTAAGGTAGTTTGAGCATGAATCAGTTGCTGATGAAAAGCTAGATAAACATTTGCATTACACTGAGTTACTGAAGCGAGCGCAAAGCTCAGATTGTCCATGGCATCGCTAAATTCGCGTTGCGCATCGCCTTCAGCATTCAGGAGGGGATACTGGCTGCCAGTCAGCACAATATGAGCTGAATTCCCCATAAAATGTGCCAATACTGCACTGGCATAGCTCAGGGTATCTGTCCCGTGAATAATCACAAAATGTTGTATCTGCTGTTCAGATTGCAGATTTTGGATAAATTGCACCAGTTCTAACCAGTCTGTAGCAGTACAGGCACTACTGTCCTTAATCACAGGAGCGCAGTAATACTGAATCAACGGTTGATCCGTAGCAAGCAGCTGTTCCAGTTTTGGAATAAATAAATCGGCAGACATAGGGGAGAGCGGGTCACCGACACAGCCAAAGGTGCCGCCCATATAAATCAGTGCAATATCTTTCATCATAAAAAAAGCAGCCAAATGTGACTGCTTTAGTGTAAAGGGAAATTGATTAAGATGCGATTTGATTCAGCAACTGATCGGCTTGCTGACGTTGTGCTGCTGTATATTCAGCTTCACGTTCAGCAATGACTTCACGGGCAGCTGCATAAGCGCCTAACTGGATATATTGCTGTGCCAGCTCCAGGTTAAGGTTCGCTTCATTAACTTCCATCAGCTCCGGGAAAGACTGCACCAATGGATCATGTTGATCGGTTGCTGTATTTACTGGCGCTGTCGGAATCTCAAAATTCACCCCTGTAGAAACAGGAGCTTCTTTTACAGCTTCGATATTATCAAGTTTGAAATCTAGTCCAGATGTTTCAGTCGTAGCAGGCGTTTCAGTTGCAGGCGTTGCAATATCAAGGCCAGAAAGATCAAACTCAGTCGCAGGTTCGGCTGTTTTTTCCGCAGCAGGTGCTGGAGTGTCTAGAGAGAAAGAAAAATCTAAAGGCTGGATTTCTTCTGTTGTTGCAGGCGCTGATTCTGTTTCTAAAGATACAGATGGTTCAAGCTCAAGCTTAAAATTCAGAACCGGTGCTGACTCAGTTGCTGCTGTTGGAGCAGTCTGGGTTTCAGCAGTACTCATCTGAAGATCAAATTCAACTGAATTATCTGATACAGGCGAAGCTTCTTCCGTTTTTACTGGCTCAGCCGCTGGAATCTTCGGTTCAAAGTTGAACTCTAAGGGTTGGATATCAGGTACTGGTTCCGCTACAGCAGCTGGTTTGCTTGGTTGCAGTTCCTGTTGTAATGCATCAAATGCCTGTTCGTTTGAAGCAGGAGTGGCAACCAGGTCTGCAAAGGCATCTGTAGAAGGTTTGCTTTCCTGTACAGGAGGGGTTTGTGGCTGAGCACTTGGGAAATCAATAGTATCCTGAACAGCGACCGAAGAGTTTTCAAACTCACGCTTTTTGACCTCAGCCTGAGCCAGAATATCTTCCAGTTCCAGAGAGCGAACATGGTTAATCAGCTGTGAAATCGCAAATTCATCTTTTTGCAGGATATGAATGTCGAGTAGCAGTAAATATAACTCATGTTGAGAATTATCGCGATTCAGTGCCTGATTGATTTGAGCTTCAGCTGCAAAGAAATTACGTTCCTGAATCAGACCTTCAATTTTCTTGCGTGTTTCTGCTGATAGAGGCGTTGCTGATTTTTTAACGACTCCGGCTGGCTCGACCACTTTGGTTCTTTGTGAAGTGGATTTTGACGCAGCGCCAGGTTTTTTCGCTTTTACAGTTTTAGTTTTTGCTTTATCTGATTCTTGAGCATCTTGTCGTTTTTTTACGACAATTAATACGATGATCAATATCACTAATGGAATCACATAAATCAGCATGTTTTACCCCTTGGGGATAGAGTCCTTAAGTTCGCCTATCCCAATAAATCGTCATGTGTAACTTTTTAATTAATTGGCTTTTTATCTGCCTGTTGTGCTTTAAGCTGCTTCTGCAGCTGGGCAAGACGAGCATTTAATAATTGAATTCTGTGATCCTTCTGATTGAGTGCCAATTCTAGTTCAGTTACGTTTCTCTTTAATTTAACGGTTTTTTCACGGGCTGTCATAACTTTTAATGACAACTCTTTCGAAGTTCGATTTTCTTTTGTGTTTGAGTTGGCAGAAACCTGGCCGGAATCACGCTGATTCTCGGCAACCAGGCTCATTTCTGCCTCATTCAGACGATATTTGGTTTTTGCAGCAGGTTTGGAGGGTACTTGAACAGACTTAGTCGCTGCGGCCTGTATCGGAGTTTTCGCAGTATGAATGGTCGCTAAATTAAGCGCTACACCTTTACGCAAGCGGTTGGCATCACCCCCAATAAAAGCATGTTCATTTTCACGCTTGATCTGCTGCATGACCTCACTCACTGGACGCTGCTGTTCATTGGCAATCCTGGAGGCAATGCCCCAAAGCGACTCATTTGACTGTACCACATAGGTCGGTTTGACCTGGGTTGAGGTGCTTTGTTTGATGACTGTTGGCTGTGCCTGAGTTTTAGCCGCTAAATTTGGTTTGTCCTGTGCAGTGGTAGATGCCGCCTGCTTGCGTGCCTGCTGTTCTGCATATTTTTTGACAAGTGGATCACTGGACACCATCTGGTTTTCAGTGTTTGTCGGTGCAGAAGCTTGCGCTGAGGCTGTATTTTTATTTGTTGGGACTACTGCAACTTCAGCTGGTTTTGTTTCAGCCTGAACTTTTGTCGCTGCAGCCTGTAAGTTTGGCGTTACATCTACTTGAGTTACAGCCGTGTTGATTGCTTTGGATGGAGTATTCACTGGCGCAGTGTTTACAGTACCAGCTTGCTGTGAACTATGACTTGTCGCTGCTACCGCAGTTTCAGTATTAAGTTTTGTTGGGCTTGTGACTTGAGCTGCAATACTCGATGTCGGCTCATGGGTCACAGCAGCTATCGCGGTTTTAGAGATAGAGCTGGCTGATAATGCAGGAGGTGCTGTGTTTTGCAAGGCTAACGGTTTTTCTGCCCCAAACGAGGTGGCTGGCTTGGATTGAGCATTGGTATAGCGCGTACTCACCGGTAAGTTTAGGGCAATATCTTTTTCACTCACGACTACGACAGGCGCGAGTGGCTGTTCATTCTGTTTCAGGCTGGCCTGTAACAAATCAGTTTTAGGTCTTAATGCAGTACGGATATGCTGTAGGCGTGCTGCATTGCCTTCCTTGATTTTTACAATGATATTTAATTCACGATCAGTGACCGGGCGCGAGGAGGTAATGGTAATAACCCCAGTACCATTACTGTTGCGACGGGTGAAAAAATTCAAATGACCCGGTGGCTGATGCGATGCACCCAGAGAAATCAGGTCTTCTGGCGAGGCTAAACTTACCTCAATGGGCAAGTTAATATCTGATTGACGGAAATTCATTTCCGCATAAAGCAATTCCCCAGGTGCAGACTGGATTTGTACCGGATCTACATTAATCGCATAAATATTTTGTGAAGCAACAATGGCTAAAATGGCAAGCTTTAATTTGTTATATACAGTCATCTGTGAGCTCAGTCATTATCGCATAGCGAAAATTATAGATTAACGGGATGTTTGTTTTTTGTAAAATACTTACGCAATAGTTACACAAAAAAGCCGATCAATAAAGATCGGCTTTGTGCTGTATTTCCTGACGGAAACTTAAGAATTTTTATAATCAATCAAGATACGCAGCATACGGCGTAAAGGTTCTGCAGCACCCCAAAGTAACTGGTCACCCACTGTGAATGCACCTAGGTATTCTTTACCCATGTTCAGTTTACGCAGACGACCAACAGGTACAGTTAATGTACCAGTGACTGCGACAGGAGTCAGATCAGTCATTGATGCTTCACGAGTGTTTGGCACAACTTTAGACCAGTCATTTGCATTTGCAATGATATCTTCGATCTCATCCAGTGAAACGTCTTTGCGAAGTTTCAGCGTTAATGCCTGAGAGTGACAACGCATTGCGCCGATACGTACACAGTGGCCATCAATCGGTACGATCTGCTGGTTACCCAGGATCTTGTTGGTTTCAGCCTGACCTTTCCATTCTTCTTTAGACTGGCCGCTTTCCAGCTGCTTGTCGATGTATGGAATCAGAGAACCCGCTAAAGGTACACCGAAGTTTGCAGACGGGAAGCCTTCACCACGTTGCAATTCAGCAATTTTAGAATCAATGTCCAGAATTGGAGAACGTGGATCATCTAGCAAGTCTTTGGTATTATTATATAAATAACCCATACCAGTAATCAGCTCACGCATGTTTTGCGCGCCCGCACCCGAAGCTGCCTGATAAGTCATTGAAGTTGCCCATTCCACCAGATTGTTCTGGAACAGACCGCCTAAGCCCATCAACATCAGAGAAACGGTACAGTTACCGCCCACGAAAGTTTTGGTGCCTTTGACCAGACCGTCTTTGATCACATGCATGTTCACCGGATCAAGTACGATGATTGCTTCATCATCCATACGCAGGGTAGATGCTGCATCAATCCAGTAGCCATCCCAGCCTTCAGCTTTCATTTTCGGGAAAACTTCAGTGGTATAATCGCCACCTTGACAGGTAATAATGACATCCATTTGCTTCAGACTGTTAATGTCTGTTGCATCCATAAGTGCTGGGGCAGTCTTACCACCAAATGCCGGAGCTTCACCACCCGCATTACTGGTAGAAAAATAGAATGGCTCAAAATGAGCAAAATCATTCTCTTCAACCATACGTTGCATAAGGACGGAACCCACCATCCCGCGCCAACCGACCAGACCTACTTTCATGTCACTTTGCCTCGGTGCGTTAAAAAATCAAAAGGGATTCGAGTGTATCAAAAAGGGACGTGACTGCAAGAGCTACACAATCAAAACATCAATATTCTTGAGCGAAATATCTGCTTTATGATACATACAAAATTGATAAAGCAATTTTTCTTTTAGAAAAAATAATAACTTAGTGAAGAGTGTATCTTATGGTAGGGTTTATCCAGATCATGGCAATCGTGGTCATCTGGTTAAGTTTCTGGTCGCTGATTCCCCGAGATGAATGGTGGATTCGTGGTGCAGATTTTCCACGTTTACAGATTCTGGTTTTGGGCTTCATTGCCTTTGTACTTTTTCTCCTCGTCGATCACCCATGGACGGCCTTCAATCAGCTGCTTTTTGTCGGCCTGATCGCTGCTTTGGCGTATCAGCTGAAAATGGTCTTGCCTTATACCTTTGTTTGGAAAAAACAGGTCAAGCAGGTCAAGCAGGATCAGCTGGATCCGGATCGTCAGATTTCCCTGATTGTCTCAAATGTCCTCACCACCAATACCAAATATCATTTACTGATTGAACAGATCCAGACCCATCAGCCAGACTTGGTCTTAACGCTGGAAACCGATAAGGCATGGCAGGATGCACTGGCCGTCATTGAGCCAGATTATCCCTATCGGGTGCCCGTACCTCTGGATAATCTGTATGGCATGCATCTGTACAGCAAACTTGAGCTGAGTGAAACCGAGGTTAAATTTATTCTGAGTGATGAAATTCCCTCGATTCATACCAAAGTCATGTTACGTTCCGGACAGCCGGTACAGCTTTATTGTCTGCATCCGAAACCGCCAAGCCCAACTGAAGCTAAAGATTCAACCTTACGTGATGCGGAACTACTGATTGTAGGGGATCAGATTAAGGATCTGGATGAAAGCTGCATTGTGATGGGAGATCTGAATGATGTGGCCTGGTCACGCACGACACGTTTATTCCAGCGTATCAGCGGTTTGCTGGATCCACGTGTCGGTCGACGCTATGTAAATACCTTCCATGCCGATTATCCTTTATTACGCTGGTCGCTTGACCATGTGTTTCACAGCACCGATTTCGCTCTGGTGCATATGGAGCGTTTAAAACACGTCGGGTCAGATCATTTTCCGGTTTATCTGGTTTTACAAACTGGGCGGGTATTTGAGCATCATCAGGAAGCGCTGGAAGAAACGGATCAGGATGATCAGGAAGCCAAAGAAGCGATTCAGGAAGGAATTGAAAAGGCAGAGAAAGAAGAGAAAAAAGTCACTGATAAGATTGCGATGGCTTATAAGAATGAGGGGAAATTCTTATAGTTTTAGCTGAAAAGTGTACGATATTGCTTACAGCAGTTTCCGCTTCTTGCGAATGGGCAGTACAGAGGAATCCACGTATTCTAAGCTCATCAGCACAGGGAGTCGAGAAAGGATATTCTCATAAGGAAGACGAAGCTGAATGAAAACATCATGGAAATGATGCTGAAAGGGAAATCACAACAACGAAGAAGCAATTATAATATATGAAAGCACAACCTCATTAACCCGGGTTTTACAGGATGTAGAACTCGGGTTAAATTATTTTTGGTTCATTTTTTTATTATAATTATTTGATTATTAAAATAAAATTTAAATTAAAAAATGGATATTACCTGAATGGAAGTTATGATTCCCGATCATGATTCAGTTAATGAATCCGAAGTGCTACAGCTCTATCTAGTCAATCAATGGTCAGCTGCAGAAAAACCTCAATTACTTTTACAGGCTTTGCAGCATTCTCATAGTCTGGTGACGGCACGTATCAACGGTCGGCTGTTCGGCTTGGGAAATGCGATTTCAGACGGTTATCTGGTGGTGTATTTCCCGCATTTATTGGTTCACCCAGAGGTGCAGCGACAGGGCATTGGTCGTCTGATCATGCAAGAAATGCTGCAACGTTATTCAGGATTTCATCAGAAAATTCTGGTAGCTGATCAGCATGCCACTGAATTTTATAAAACTCTAGGTTTTGAGCGTGCAGGGCATACACAAGCAATGTGGATTTATCAGGGAACAGATCATTGATTTTTCTTGCCAATAATACCGTTCATATTAATTCTAGTTCTTAATAGATTTTATCGTAGCCTTCAGGACGGGTCTTAAAGCGACGATGGAACCACATATATTGCGTCGGTGCAATGCGCAACTGGCGTTCAATAATCAGATTTACCCGGGTTGCATCATTGACTTCATCCGCACTTGGCAAATTCTCTACCGCAGGTTCGATCAATACACAGTAGCGTGGATTTTTAATATCCCCAGTCCGGTAAAAATAGAGTGGAATGGCAGCAGCTTTGGTTATTTTGAGTAAGCGACGATGTGCAGTTACTGTGGCTGCAGGTACCCCAAAAAAGGGCGCCATTACGCCTTGTTTTAAACCAAAATCCTGATCCGGACTGTACCAGATAGCATGGCCATTTTTCAGGTTACGCACCAGACCGCGCATATCATCATGGTCAATCTGGTTGACATAAATGGTGGCACGGCAGCGGTAAATCAGCATATCGAGCAAGGGATTATTTTGTGGTCGATACACCACATCCGGCTCAAAATACTGTGCACATAAATAACCGCCGGCATCCAGTAAAGTCGAGTGGGTGCCAAGCAATAAAGCCCCTTTACCTTCTGCCTGAGCCTGCTGGATATGTTCCAGCCCTTCAATCTGTACCCGGCCTTTAAACCATTCTGGGCAATACCAGGCATTCAAGGTCTCAAATACACCGAGCATCTGGTCAATAAAGACCATACGGGCATTGTCCTGAACTTCTTGAGCTGACCATTCCGGGAAACAGACTTCCAGATTGCGAAGCGTGGTTTCACGGCGAGATTTCAAATATTTAAATGCCATCTGGCCGAGTAGATCTGCCAGACGATGCTGAATCGCCCAAGGTAAGATGGCCAGAATCATCAGAAATACAATACCCACCCAGATACCCCAGTATTGCGGTAACAGGAATGACCATTGAAATTCACCGGGTTGGTATTCTGGCGTTCGACTCATAAATTCAATATTTAAAATCAAAGATGTCAGCAGTGTAGCAGAAGAGCTTTTTGAAATAAAAAACTGCAAAATAAAAAAGCACCTGTATGAATACAGATGCTTAGTGACTAGGCGATTTAAAGATTAACCTTTGGTCATATTTTCCAGTTCGTCCCAACGTTCCATTTTTTCCAGCAAAATCTCATCAATTTCGCCTAAACGTTCAGAGGCTTTGGTCGCTGCTGCGGCATCTGTGACAAACCACGAGCCATCCGCCAGTTTGTCGGAAAGTTCAGCTTGTTCTTTTTCCAGTGCTTCAATTTCAGCCGGTAACAGTTCCAGTTCACGCTGATCTTTGTAGCTAAGTTTTTTCTTTGGCGCAGGTGCTACAGGTGCAACCGCTGCTTCAGCCTTGGCTTGAGCTTTTTTGACTGCCATTTTCTGGTCAACCACAGTCTGATCTGGACGTTGTTCCAGATAATCCTGATAGCCACCGACATATTCATCAATATTACCTTTGCCATCAAAGACCCAAGTCGATGTGACGACATTGTCCATGAAGGCACGGTCATGCGAGATCAGTAGCAGGGTGCCTTTGTATTCCGCTAGCATTTCTTCCAGCAGTTCCAGCGTTACCATATCCAGATCGTTGGTCGGTTCATCCATCACGATCAGATTTGATGGTTTCAGTAACAGTTTGGCGAGCAGAATACGGTTACGTTCACCGCCAGATAGAGCTTTAACTGGCGTACGGGCACGTTCTGGCGAGAACAGGAAGTCTTGCAGATAGCTGTAGATATGACGACGTTGGCCATTCACATCGACATGATCTGAACCTTCCGAAACGTTATCTTTAACTGATTTTTCCAGATCCAGCACATTACGTAGCTGGTCAAAATAAGCAATTTCCAGCTGGGTTCCGGTTTTGACTGTACCGCCATGCTCGATTTCTCCCAGAATGGCTTTGATTAGTGTGGTTTTACCGACACCATTATCACCTACCAGACCAATACGATCACCACGCATTACAAGCGCCGAGAAATCATTAATAATCGGTGCATTGTCACCAAACTTCACGCTCAGATGTTCAATCTCGAACACCACTTTACCTGAACGCTGTGCTTCCTGAGTTGACATGTTGACTTTGCCTTGCTGGAAACGGCGTGCTTTAGACTCTTCACGTAATTCTTTCAGAGCACGAACACGACCTTCGTTACGGGTACGGCGCGCTTTAATACCTTGACGAATCCAGGCTTCTTCTTCAGCCAGTTTTTTCTCGAACAGGGCATTTTGTTTTTCTTCTGCTTCCAACTGCTGAGCTTTTAGGTCGAGGTAACGTGAATAATTGCCTTCATAGCTACGCAAAATGCCACGATCCAGCTCGACAATACGGGTCGCAATACTGTCCACAAAGGCACGGTCATGCGAAATAAACAGTAAGGTCAGGTTATTCTGTTCTAGCAGGAATTTTTCCAGCCATTCAATACTTTCGACATCCAGATGGTTCGTTGGTTCGTCGAGTAACAGCACATCAGGTTGAGTGAGCAGGGCACGTGCCAACAGAACACGGCGTTTACGGCCACCGGATAAATCAGCAAGATCCGCTTCCGGATCCAATCCCATTTTACTCAGGATTGAATTAACCTTAGTTTCCAAAGCCCAGCCATCCAGCTGATCCATCTGATGCTGCAAATGTCCCATGCGGTCACAGGCTTCCATATCACCGAGCACGCAAGCTTCACTGGCTTCATGATAGGCACGCAACACTTCTGAAGCTTCACCGGCGCCATCAGCAACAATATCTGCAACCTTGCCAGAATCCATTGGCACGTCTTGGGCCAGCATGGAAATGGTGATGCCATTTTGTAACGAAACTTCACCACTATCCGGGAGTAAACTTCCTTCAATCAGTTTAAGTAAGGTAGACTTACCCTCACCATTACGGCCAATCAAACATACTCGTTCACCGCGTTCCAAATTAAAGTTGGCGCCGTCGAGCAAGGCAGGTCCGCCAAATGCCAGTTGGACATCCCTTAAAGTAATATAGGCCATAATGTTAATGTTTCCTGAAATCCCAAATGAGGACTTAAAATGACTAAACAACAAAATCTAAATGATCAGGCGTCATTTTCCGCACCCATTGAAGATTTGCAAGTGCGAATTGCATTTTTAGATGATTTAGTTGAAGAGCTGAATCAGCAGGTCACTCGCCAGAATCTGGAAATTGCCGATTTAAAAAAACAAATGCAGTTGTTATATCAACGTGTTGAGTCTGCAGATTTGTCCGAAGGGATTGATGCTTTTGATCCGGTCACCAACCGTCCACCGCATTATTAATTTACAAATAATTTTTAAAAAGAAAGCAAAAAGAAAGCCCTCCAGTCGTGAGGGCTTTCTTTTAAGCAGGTGAAGCTCGATAAACCTAAACCAAGTCACCACTTTTACTTCGTCCAAGATGATCTTTAAAATCTAAATATCGTCATGGAAGGTGGAAACTATTTGACCTTTCACACACTTCCTACTCTAATAGTATTTTTCTAGCTCAGTTTTTAATCTTGCCTTATGCACCAAAAAGTTGTCCTTCTTGATCTCGAAAATAACTTTCCTACAGCTAAACTGTTACGTGACATCGTTGAACATTATCCGACCTTGTATCTGTTTAACTGTGCCGGAAAATTCGAGTTTGCTCTAGAAGAACTGACTGAGTTGGCCAGCTGGATCAGCAGCGGACAAATTATTATTCTGGATGTCCCGGAAGCAGAGCATAAAGAATATGAATATGCCGTGATTGTGGGTCAGCTGATGGCTTTGCTGGAAGCAGATACTCATGTCGAGCTGATTTCAGCCATGGATAGCAGTGAAATGCTGATGAAAATGCTTCAGGCTTCGGATATTGATTGCAGCCTGATTCAGGTGCTGCCAGAGGATGCATCCAGAGGGGCTCAAGATAAATCTAAAATCCAGTTGCCAAGTATTGAAGCCATTAAAGCAAAACCGGCTTTGCAGCTGGTGAAAAAGTACTGTGATGCGCTCGGCAAGATGAGTGGTAAACCGACCACGCTCGAAACCTTAAAAAATTCAGTCACCAATATTCTGCAAGTTTTACCAGGCAAAGCGCAGCATGTAGTTGGAATGCTGATTAATCTGAAAATAGTCAAACGTTATGACGAGCAGATCAGTTTCCGTAAAAAAGTTTTGAAACAGTGGGTGCAACTAGATCTCAATGACAACCAACCTGCTGAAAAACGAGCTTTGGATCAGGTAGTCTCGAAGCTCAATACTGAAGAGCCTGTTGTTGAACCTGCTCAATCTCCAATCCAGTCTGCCCAGCAAGGTCTGTTCAAAAACTTTAATAAAATTGATCCGGTACAGCTCGAAGTCGCACGCAAGCTGTGCGAATTACAGGGAAATAAGCCTAAAGATATTTATGAATTACGTGATTTACTCGAGCAGTTATTTCCACAGTCAGATGTCCGTCTTTTACTTAAAGAGTTGATTGAAAAAGGATATATTTATTGGAATGGTCACGAAGTGTTATATAGTCATGAGATGTTTCTAAATTAGAATAATCTCATGAGGGCATATGAAAAAAATACTGTTATTGGATATTGAAAACTTACCCAAAACTGAAACAGAGCTCCTTCAATATCTTGCCCAATATCAATATGTTTATCTGGTCTATGCCAAAACGCCCATGGGGTTTAGTCTAGACGGTGTCGTCAGGCTTGCACCTGCAATCAGTGCAGGAAAACTAAAAGTCCTGAAGATGCCTAAAATAGGTAAAGACGCTGCTGATTTTGGCCTATGTTTTATTGCTGGATAGCTTTCTACCCAATATAAAAGCTCTGAAGTTTGCTTCGAGATTATGTCGAATGACTTTTCTATGGAATATGTGGCGGACTTACTTAAAATTTCCAAATTTCAGGTTAAAGTTATTTCAGCTAAACCATTAGTCAATCCAAATATTGCTCAGCAAATAAAAGCAGAAATAGACATTCAAAAACTGATTTTTCAATACTGCTCCAATTTAGTAAGAAGTAACTTTTCTAAGCCTGCAAAAGTAGAAAGTTTAATCAACTCGCTTAAAGCCAATTTAAAAGTGGAAGAAAAATGTGCTCAGCTTTTAGTGGATGAGTTAATCAGAATAAAAATTATTAAAAATCAGTCTAGTAAAATTCAATATCAGACTGCAGCAATTGAAAAATTTTATAAACAGCATTTAGCTACCGTCGAAACCGTCGAAACCGTCGAAACCGTCGAAACCGTCGAAACCGTCGAAACCGTCGAAACCGTCGAAACCGTCGAAACCGTCGAAACCGTCGAAACTCAAGATGAAGTGACTGAAAGAAAATTAAGTCATTTACGTCTGCGCCTGATGCCTTATCTCAATGTTGTTGCAGAACGTCGGCCTAAATTTATTGCCAGTTTCGAGGTGTTACTAGAGCGATGCGTGCCTAAGGAAGAGGTCCGAGAATCATTCAATTTACTCATTAAACATCAGCTAATACAGTTAAATAAACGGGAAATTATTTATAGTCCGCAGCTGCTGGGAAATTAAATTTATCCAGCGGTGCTTGCCTTTTATAGCGGGCTTATGCAAATCTAATATAAGAACATAAAGGTTGAACTATGGAAAATACCGGAATCTGGGTGGCAGTTGTCATCATCGTTTTCGTACTGGGATCTATTTTTGGTCTGCGTGTGAGTCCTAGAGAAAAGGCATTAGGACTTATGCGTGATAAAGCCCGCAAGATGGGCTTACATCCACGTCTGGTGGTTGCACCTGACTGGACTAATATTCCCAAGGTGACTGAAAGTCGTGCCAGTATGGTGGCCTATTATAGTGTGCTGCTTCCAGATGCCCGTTTACCGCTGATGCGTGCCCGCGTGGTTGATAACAAGCTTGAACTGGTGCATGGGGATGACAAATTTAAAGATTTTCCCATTGCATTAAAGGGCATTTATGCTATTGATATGCAGGCAAACTGTGTAGGACTCTATTGGGATGAAGAATCTGATCTTAGAGCCACACAACTTGATGACATCAAGGCACTATTACATTCTTTGGCTGAACTTTAATTTTAGAAATAAACAGGATTAAACGGTTAATATGGCGAACGCTCCTCGGTCCACATCAAAAAGCAGCACGGCGAAGTCTTCCGACGCTGGAAGTAAACGTGCCTTGGTGATTGTGGAGTCGCCTGCAAAAGCGAAAACAATCAACAAGTATCTCGGTTCAAACTACATCGTAAAATCTTCGGTGGGTCATGTGCGTGACTTACCGACGGGCGGCTCTGCGAAAACTGCAGAGAAAAAACCGGTGACCCGAACCAAGCTGACTGAAGCAGAAAAAGCGGAAAAATCACAGCAGGCGTTGATTAACCGGATGGGTGTCGATCCAGAACATGACTGGAAAGCCAAATATGAAGTCCTTCCGGGCAAGGAAGGCGTAGTCGCTGAACTGAAAAAACTGGCATCGCAAGTCGATGAAGTGTATCTCGCAACGGATTTGGACCGTGAAGGGGAAGCGATTGCCTGGCACTTAAAAGAAGTGATCGGCGGCGATGATTCACGCTACCAGCGTGTGGTCTTTAACGAAATTACCAAAAATGCCATTCAGGAAGCGTTTAAGCAACCATCTCGTCTAGATACCAATAAGGTCAATGCCCAGCAGGCGCGCCGTTTCCTGGACCGTGTCGTCGGCTTCATGATTTCGCCACTGCTCTGGGAAAAAATTGCCCGTGGTCTGTCTGCGGGACGTGTACAGTCTGTCGCTGTAAAGCTGGTCGTGGAACGCGAACGTGAAATTCGTAAGTTCATTCCTGAAGAATACTGGCAGGTTTTTGCAGATACCAAATCCAAGAAAGATGATATTCGTCTGGAAGCGGTCAAGCAAAATGGCAAGACTTTAAAGCTGCATAATAAAGCTGAAACTGACGCTTTACTAAATCTGATTAAAGACGCCGAATATAAAGTTATTAGCCGTGAAGATAAACCGACCAAGGTCAATCCAAGTGCGCCGTATATCACGTCTACCTTGCAACAGGCCGCAAGTACTCGTTTAGGTTTCTCCGTCAAGAAAACCATGATGCTGGCGCAGCGCCTGTATGAAGCTGGTTTTATTACCTATATGCGTACTGACTCCACCTTCCTGAGTGATGATGCAGTCAACATGGTGCGCGGTCATATTGAGGCAGAATATGGCGAGAAATATCTGCCAGCCAAGCCGAACCGTTATGGTAATAAAGCCGGTGCGCAGGAAGCTCACGAAGCCATTCGTCCATCTAATGTCGCGCTGAAAGGCGATAGCCTGGCTGGAGTGGAACGTGATGCACAGCGTCTGTATGACCTGATCTGGCGTCAGTTTGTGGCCTGTCAGATGACACCTGCTGAATATTTATCTTCTACGATTTTAGTCGATGCCAATGGTGTCGAGCTGAAAGCCAAAGGTCGTACCCTGGTATTTGATGGTTTCACCAAAGTTCGTGGTACCAACAAGGCAGATGACGATATTTTATTGCCAGCTGTCAAAGTGGGTGAAGTGCTGAAGCTGGAAAAACTTGATCCATCTCAACATTTTACCAAGCCACCGGCACGTTTTACTGAAGCATCTTTAGTCAAAGAGCTTGAGAAAAAAGGTATTGGTCGCCCTTCGACTTATGCTGCCATTATCTCGACCATTCAGGATCGTGGTTACGTAAAACTGGAGAACCGTCGTCTCTTTGCCGAGAAGATGGGTGAGATCGTTACTGACCGTCTGGATGAAAGTTTCAATAATCTGATGAACTACGACTTTACTGCAGACCTTGAAAGTCAGCTGGATAAAGTGGCAGATGGTGAGCGCAACTGGAAAGATCTGTTAGACAGCTTCTATGGTGACTTCAAGAAACGTCTAACCAATGCTCAGGGTGAAAACGGCATGCGCCGCAATCAGCCTGTAGAAGTTGAAGCAGTCCATTGTAAAGAATGTGACCGTCCGATGCAGATCCGTACCGGCACAACAGGCGTATTCCTGGGCTGTTCAGGTTATAACCTGCCACCGAAAGAACGTTGTAAAGGTACATTGAACCTGACTCCGGTTGAATCTCTGGCAGCACTGTCTGATGATGATGCCGCTGAAACCGCTGATCTGATGTCGAAGAAACGTTGTCCAGTCTGTGGCACTGCAATGGACAGCTATGTGATTGATGGCGGCCGTAAACTGCATATTTGTGGTAATAACCCGGACTGTACAGGTTATGAGCTGGAAGAAGGCGAATTCAAGATTAAGGGTTATGATGGCCCAACCATTCCATGTGACAAATGTGATGGTGAAATGCAGCTGAAAACTGGCCGTTTTGGTCCATATTTTGCCTGCACCAGCTGTGAAAATACCCGTAAAGTCTTAAAGAATGGTCAGCCTGCACCTCCGCGCGTTGATCCGATCAAGATGGAACACCTGCGTTCAACCAAGCATGATGATTTCTTTGTTCTGCGGGATGGTGCCGCAGGTCTGTTCCTGGCTGCGAGCAAGTTTCCGAAAGTCCGTGAAACTCGCGCACCGAAAGTGGCAGAACTGCGTACTGTGGCGGATCAGCTGGATCCAAAATATCAGTTTATTCTGCAGGCGCCAGATGTGGATCCTGAAGGGAATCCAACCTTGGTGAAATTCAGTCGTAAGAACCAGTCTCAATATATTGGATCAGAAACCCCTGAAGGCAAGCAAACCAAATGGTCGCTGGTTTATCAGGATGGCAAATGGGTTGAAGCCTAAGCTATAAGACATCAAGAAAATGCTGACGAAAGTCGGCATTTTTTTATGACTAAGTATTTTTGATCAACACAGTTCTAGGATATTCTAGGCGTTAAATAATAAAAGATTAAAATAGGAATCATCGATGACTTGGCTAGATAAATTCCTGTTCTTAAGTATTGGATTAGGATCTATCCTGTATTTCATGCTTGAAAAGATTAATGAAATGGGTATTCCTATGGATCGGGGAATGATGATTATTCTGGTGATTATTATGTCGCTGGTTACTTTGAGCTGTGTTTTATATCTGCGCTCTGAAGATCAAAAAACGAAACAAAAATAACATTTAAATTAACTCTCTATTGGCATGTTCATATGTGGAAAAAAATCCGAATCCTGATTTTATTGATGATTTTATTTGTGGTGGCAGTAAATGCTTATCGAGATCAGAATCAGGACTGGAACAAACCAATCTTTGTTCTGTTGCATCCGATCAATGCAGATGGATTGGCGACTACACAGCAATATATCCAGCAATTGTCTGCTCAGGATCTAAAAGGGACACAAGAATATCTGGAAAAAGCGGCCCAGCAGTACAGTGGACAGCCCACTTATTTTTATTTTAATCTGGGACGTGAACTCAAAGAATTGCCGCCTAAAGTGCCGGAGCAGGCCTCCTTGCTTGGCAATATTTTATGGAGTCTAAAATTCCGTTTCTATGCCTGGCAACAGCAGCAAGGTTCAGATCCTTCATCGAATGTTACTCTCTTTTTAAATTATTATGATCCTGCACACACCCAGCAGTTAAAGCATTCAACGGCTCTGCAAAAAGGCCGGATTGGTTCAGTCAATCTATTTGCTTCAAGCAGACAGTCTGACCAGAATAAGATTGTTCTGGTACATGAATTACTGCATGCCTTTGGCGCTTCAGATAAATATGATCTCACTACAGGCCAGCCGATATACCCCGTCGGTTATGCTAATCCCAATCAGCAGCCTTTATTTCCCCAAACCAAAGCTGAGCTAATGGCAGGGCACATTCCAGTATCGCAAAGCACCAGTAAAATGCCAGAATCTTTAAATCAGACTCTGATTAATGAAATCACGGCGATTGAACTTGGCTGGAAAAAATAATTAACGAAGTGCTGAATAAACCGGCATAAGTTACTATTTTTATAGGTAAACTCAGTCAATTTCTAACAAATTTCTCCATGATTTAAGAGCATAATCAAAGTCATAGCCAATTACTTGAGAAGAATATGAAGACTGTTGGAAATGATCTGGTTCGGCATCAATTGCATGAAAACCGTAAATGGTATTTAGGCCTGGGTGCCTTATTAGTGTTATTTGGAATCGTACTGTTAGCGTCGCTGCCTTTTGCCACCTTATCTGTAGTATTCCTGTTTGGGGTCCTGATGATGATAGGTGGGGTAGTTCATCTGATCGCCGGGATTAAAATCTTCGATGGGACATTTCGCTGGCTCTGGCTGCTATTCGGTATCATCTATTTTATTGCGGGATATTATGCTTTTAGCACGCCAGCGAAAACTGCGATTGTACTGACCCATCTGCTTGCGGTTGCTTTGATTGTGGCGGGAATAATTCGCGTCTTGAATGCTTTTATCTTTAAAGCATTTCGCGGCTGGGGCTGGACTTTATTTTCCGGGATTTTAACTTTAGCTACAGGTATCCTGATTCTATTGTCACCGAATGCACCGTTCTGGGTTCTAGGTGCTTTTCTGGCAATCGATATTTTGTTCCAAGGGATTAACTATCTGACTTTAGCTTCCTATATCAAGCATCGTGTTCCAAAAAGCTCCGCAGATATTTAAGTAAGACCAGTATAAAAAAGAGTGCAATGAGCGCTCTTTTTTTATTGGCATGTTCAGCTTTGCCTGTAAGATGGGTATGCATTTCAAATTAGTATAAAACCTATAACGCGGCCGATCATATTCATGAAAATCTTTGTTCTAGCTCCCGATTCATTTAAGGAAAGTATGACTGCCGAACAGGCCTGTCAGGCGATGCAGCGTGGTATTTTGCAGGTCTTTCCTGATGCAAATTGTATTACTGTACCAATGGCAGATGGTGGTGAAGGAACTGTAGATGCATTAATTTTAAACCTAAAGGGTGAACGAGTAACGTGCCAAGTCACTGGGCCATTAGCCAGTCAGTCGATCGAAACTTACTTTGGCTTGGTTGATGCTGGTCAGACCGCAGTGATTGAAATGGCGAAAGCCAATGGCATTCATCTGCTCGAAGCTGCTCGACGTAATCCCATGTTGACCTCGACTTATGGCACAGGGGAAATGATCAAACAGGCGTTAGATCTTGGCGTAAAGAAAATCATTATTGGGCTCGGTGGTAGTGTGACCAACGACGGTGGTGCTGGAATAGCACAGGCTTTGGGAGCCCGATTCTTAAATACTGAGGGAGAATCAATTCAGGTCTGTGGTGGTAATCTGGATCAGATTGATCAAATTGATTTTTCCCAACTCGATACTCGTTTAAAAAATACAGAAATCCTGATTGCTTCAGATGTGAATAATCCATTGTGTGGACCGAATGGTGCTTCAGTGACCTTTGGGCCGCAGAAAGGTGCAACATTGGAAATGGTGCAACAATTGGATCGGAACTTGAGTCATTTCGCTGATCTGGTTGAAACAAGCTTAGATATTTCTTTTAAAAACTTTCCCGGTGCAGGGGCAGCTGGGGGATTGGGCTTTGGATTAATGGCGTTTGCAGGAGCAAAGCTGCAATCCGGTGTGGTGTTAATTATGGAACAAAATAGGCTAGCGGAAAAAATTGCGGATGCAGATTATGTCTTCACTGGCGAGGGTAAGATTGATCATCAGACTGCTTTAGGAAAAACACCGTTTGGGATAGCACAGGTTGCCCAGCAATTGAATAAACCGGTAATTGCGTTTGCAGGTTTGGTCGGTGAAGGGATTGAGTCACTGTATCAGACTGGATTTAGCCAGATTGTCAGAATTAATCCACCAGATTGTTTATTGGAAGAAGCCTTAAAGAATGCAGAAATTAATCTGGAAAAAGCAGTTGTTCAAACTGTTCAAAATATTCAGGAACAGGGTGTTTGAGTAAGATGGTCATTGCCGCAAAAGCTTGATAAAAAGACAAATATAAACGCATAAGCAGATTTTACTTTTCAAGGATGAGAATCCTCAAAATATATTTTGAGTTCGCAAGGTAACAAAAATCCTTTGCTAGGTTGAGTGTATATCCCATACCCCAATCCAGCAGACGGCATTCATGCCGTCAACCCTATAGCGAATTAAGAATAAAAGTTCGGTCTGTTTCAGAGCAGCTCAAAGCTATAATAAGAGTGATCTGTTAAACTACACCTATCCACAAATTGATGAGTGACCATGAGTTTAGCCTCCCTGATAGATGAACTGAATCCGCAACAAAAGCAAGCTGCAACAACAGAAGCAAAGCACAGTTTGGTTTTGGCTGGGGCGGGCTGTGGCAAGACCAAAACTATCGTGGCGCGTGCAGCTTATCTGATTGATCAGGGTGTACCAGCGAATCAGATTCAGATTCTGACCTTTACTCGTCGTGCGGCGAGTGAAATCGTGGCACGGGTGGAACTGGCACTCGGTGAACAGGCCAAAGGCTTACGTGCATCGACGTTTCATACCTTCTGTATGTATCTGCTGCGCCGAATTCCAAAGGCTTTTGGTCTGGAACAGTTTTCAATTATTGACCGTGATGATCAGCTGATGATGTTCCGTCTGATTCGCGGGCGTGATGACAAGAAAAATCCGAATTACCTGCCAAAGCCACAAGAACTCTGTGATTTATATTCTTTTGCGCGGAATACCCGGCAAAAACTGAGTCTGTCTTTGGAAAAACAGATGCCGGAATATCTGGCACTCAAAGACCAGATTGCCGACATCATGAAAGAATATGAAGCGCGTAAGCGTGCGCGTAGTTTTCTGGATTATGACGATATCCTCGCTGTAGTGGCGACTGCTTTGGCGCAGTCTGAAGGTCTGGTGGAGTATGTGGCTTCCATCTGTCGACATATGCTGGTGGATGAAATGCAAGATACTAATCCACTGCAATGGGCATTACTTGAACCCCTCAAAGAACATATTAGCCTATTCTGTGTTGGGGATGATGCGCAGTCGATTTATGGTTTCCGCGGTGCCGATTTTGAAAATATTCACCATTTCAAAGAGCGTGTGCCGGATGCAAAAATTTTTAAACTAGAAAAGAATTACCGATCAACCCAGGAAATTCTGGACCTGTCCAATTGGTTACTGGATCAGTCCGAAATCAAATATGACAAACGTCTGGATGCGCATCGTGGTGAAGGCATCAAGCCAAAGATGCACATTTTCCCGAATGAGTTTGATGAAGCGAAATGGATCGCGATTAATATAAAAGAGCGCCATTATCTGCAAGGCAGCAAATGGTCCGATCATATGGTGCTGGTACGTTCCAGTTATGCAGCGCGACATATTGAAGCAGCTTGTATCGCGGCCAATGTTCCGTATCGATTCATCGGCGGGATGAAACTGTTAGAAACTGCACATGTAAAAGATCTGCTCAGCCTGTTGCGTGTGGTGGCGAACCCGCTGGACGATATTGCCTGGATGCGCTTTTTGACATTATGGAATGGTATCGGTGATGTCAGTGCAAGCAAACTGTCACAGCAGCTTTTAGCTGAGCCAGAGATGGAAAAGATTGCCGACAAGCTGGAAAAATTTGGCAAGATCCCGCTAGAAACCATTTTGATCATGAAGCAAATGGCGGTACTCAAAACCGAAGTACAGGCCTGTGTTGGTCTGGCAGTACAGGCGATTGAAGCACAACTGGCCGAGAACTATAAAAAGGACTGGAATCGCCGCCAGGGTGATTTTGAATTGGTTAAACAGCTAGCTTCTAAACATGCTCAAGTGAGTGAGTTTCTGGAAGAGTATGTGCTCGATCCGGTCTCTATTTCTGAAATTGAACGCCAGTCGGATACGGATGTAGTGACCCTCATTACCATTCACTCGGCCAAGGGTACGGAACAGAAAGTCTGTTATGTGGCCAATGTCACGCCGGGACAATATCCGCATGCACGGGCGCAAGGGGATTTCGATGATGTCGAGGAAGAGCGTCGTGTGCTGTATGTAGCGTTGACTCGTGCACAGAATGAGCTGATTCTGACCAAGCAAAACCTCAATCACTGGGCGCGTGAAACGGTAGATGAGCAGGGACGTAAAATTGAAAGCTATTTTCTTAATGATCTGAACCGCAATTTATGTGTCACAGAAACCCATTACAAAACCCGTCAACAGACTGTGAAAAGTGCTTTAATCGAGCGCCAGTCGATTAATTTAGATTTTGGGATTGATCTCGATTAAACTATCCCTTCTGGGTTTGACGCAAAAAGTAGAGTAGGCACGTGCTTTTTGATTATTTTTGCCTATCTTCTTAAGGTTATCCGATGAAAATTTTAGTTCGTAACTTGGCACGCACTGTAACAGAAGCTGAATTGCTGACCCTGTTTCAGCAATACGGTACTGTTGAATCTTGTGCGCTAGTCATGGATGCAGAAACAGGCAAGTCTAAAGGTTTTGCTTTCGTAGAAATGCCACATGGCCGTGAAGCTGTTAAAGCAATTAAAGGTTTAAATACACTGCGCCTGCATGGTCAGGGGATTCGTGTGAAGCAAGCTGAAGAAAAGCCACAGACTTAATAACACCTGATAAAAAAGAGCATGTGTGATGCCACTGCTGTCCCATAGTTT